>JBJEMQ010000391.1:0-4833 GCA_051879755.1 Coprococcus sp.
TGAATGTAACACACACTAAAAATACATTTTGATAAATTAACATTTTCATTACTCTGAAAATTATAGTTACTATTATATCCGCAGTCAACTTTTATGTCAAAAGCATATTGCACTAATTCTATCGGCAAATTCTATCTTTGACCTTCTCAAAATTTCTGTTATCATCTATCTTCCACTTCTTCTTCCTCGCCTCATACTCCTCCAAAAATTCATCATACACGCTCATCTTATATCGCATACTACGCATCGTATCCTTATCGTAACCCATTCGTTTTTCATACATCCGAAGTTCCTCCATAACATCCTCTGTCGGTTCCGGCAGTATTGCCACACGCTCCGCAAGTGAAATATTTTTATAATCTGGCTGTTCTTCCTTTTCTTCTTTATCTGTAAAAGAAGTTTCCTTATCATCCTCTTCCCCCTGCCATTCCCGATTAAACTCTTCAAATGCAGCACCATAGAAAATATCCTCATCAGCTTCCCTGATATCTTCTTTTTCACAGAACTGGTCAAAGCCTTCATAAAAGCTGATATTATTATCTTCCAGACTTTTTTCTTCCGGTTCTTTCTCCCACTCATCATAATCATGTAGGAATCCTTTCATGTGCTCAATATCTGCCTCAATCCGCTGATACTCTATTCGTTTCTTTTTCTTCTGCTCCAGATATTCTGTAATCCCAGAGACAGTAAACCTCTCTCCTAGTCTCTTTCCTCTGACAGATACAGGTTCTCCATTTTTCTTTCGTCTATATGGAAGGGCATAAGAGATTGTGTTACCACGCAGCTTCACATCCATCATAAAATATTTCTTCACATACCGGATTACATCCTCTAATGTCCTTGTTTCAGGGGTATTTATCGCATTTCTAAGATATATCTTCATCTCTTCCCGGAATGAAAGCTTTTGCCTCTTTTTCATCTGATATTCTGCAAAGTTACATCTCTCACGACTCTTATCCTTCACATAATAAGTATCCCTGTAGGAATGTGTCAGTCCATGCTTCCTGCACTGTTCTCCAAAGAAGCTGCACATTTCCTTAAGTTCCGCCGGACCTCTCCGAAATGACTTTCCATCCCTCAGATTACAGTTACTTACCAGAAAATGCACATGAACATGCTCCGTATCCGTATGCACCGCAAATAAAACCTCATAGCCTTTTGACCAGAAAAACTCTCTTGCAAACTCTTCTGCAATTCTGTAGGCATCTTCATAGGTAAGTTTATCATTGTCATCCGGATGGAAGGATATGGACAGTTTCTGTGCCAGAATCTCCTTCTGTTTATAGCGGCTGTACTTCTTATCATGCATTTTCCTTGTCATAAGAATACTGTTAGAAAAGTTATCCCTGTTACAGCCAAATGCATTGTAAAGATGATTCTGTGTCTTCACTACACCGTCAGCAATCTGTTCCTTTCGCCTTCCAAGAATATAATCGTCTGCACTCTTTAGCTGTGCCACAGACTTACAATAACCGTAATTCACTTTTACATTTCCATATACCACACCCATAATCTTCCTCCTTTCCCTGCCCTTCTATATCAGTTTCTCTGATATCTGAAGCAGTTTATCTTCAATCTTTCTTAAGAAATAATTCGTGGTTTTAAAGCTGCTGTCGGAAAACAGATCTGCATACATATTGACGGCATGTGCAATCTGATTAAGGTTCACGCCCTGCTTCTTTAGCTCATGCACCGCCTCTTTCAACAGCTCTCTTATTTCCTTTAACGTCACCCCATCCACTCGCTTTCCTTCATTTACATCCAGTAAATAGCTTATAAAATCGGCATTACCTCTGTATCCGCTTTCATCCTTTTGTTTCTCAAATCTGTCTTTCAATCGTCTGTCCGCTCGTACATAGATAACCTCGTCCTTTGTTCTGTTCTCCATAAAATCCCTCCTCTCTAACAGAAAAGGAAGCATGACACAATACTATTTGCACTGTATCAGCTTCCTTCTTTTATTTGTCTCATATTCAGTTGTTTTCATTTTCGCTTATATCTGATTACTGTCGGCTACATTATCCATAATTACTATAGCCTCTCACCCTGCTTAAATGACTGCTACCATACTTCTGCTACAAAATTAGCATTTCCCATAGCCACTGCTACAGAAATCAGCTATATTCCAACAGCATAAATCATACCGTAGCAACCATATTTAAGTTGTACTATAGCTGTTTTCCGAAATTTTTCTTTAAGCAGGGCACATCATCCACACAGGTCAGTCAGCTGCAAAAAACACAGCTGACTTCCGAAAGACTGTCTCCGCTCTACGCTCCGACAGCCTTTCCCACATCTTTCTTTTCTCTGAAAGAAATCTTCTCCTCCCTTTCCGATGTGGTGTGGATGATATAGGCAGGTAGTACCGCTGGCTTGCCAATTCGTCAAAAAAGAAATGCGAAGTGTCCGAACGACACCCCGCATTTCTTTTTCTCCTCATTGTCTTCACCATCGGTGCTACCTGCTTAAGGGGCTTTGCCCCCTAAGAACCCCCGGACAGAAAAATACCGACATCTTCAAAGGGGATGCCGGTATTTTCTGTCTTTGTAGCCATTGTCCCGGGAAAGGACTTATAGAAATTCTTCCATAAACTCCGCCGGAGTCATTATCTCAGGCTTTTCAACATTAATATCCGCAAAGTCCTTATCTCCCGTAACTAATATATCCACATCTTCAATGATTGCAGTATATAGTACCGGATAATCCTTTACATCTCTGATATCAAAAAGTCCGTCTTCTATCTCTTTGGGAGTATATACATACTCAAAACTCATCATCAGCAGTAACTTATCAATTACCTGTTCTTTTTTCGGAAATTTCCGTCTGACAACATTTTTTAGTTCTTCCACCACATAGGATGATAACACAAGCTGATGTTGTGTAAATATGCAGTTCATCATTGCATCCATCTTAGCTCCCGGAAAAAGCAGTGCAGATATCAGCACATTGGTGTCAAGCATAATTCTCATCTACTTCACCACACTTTCTTCCCTAAGCTCCTTGATCATCGCCATAACATCATTGTCATCCTTTAAACCAACTCTTTCCGCTTCACCTGCAAAAGCTCTCTGTGCTTCACGAAGTGCGTCCATAGAAGAATTCATCATATATACTCTTCCAGATTCTTCTATGAACAATACCTTATCTCCATTCTTGATTCCAAGTTTTCTCCTGATTTCAACAGGTATTGTAACCTGTCCCTTGGATGTTACTTTAGCAAGTTCCATAGATAATCCTCCTTTCAAAAGTAATATATTCCTTACTTTCCTTACACTTATATTATATCTGGCATTACTTAAATTATCAACCTTGTTTCACATAATTCACAAAAAGTTTTTTTCCAACTCTTTTTGTGAAAAGCAAAACATTTTACATCCCGAATGAAAAATCCAACAGTTCATTTTCCTCTGGTTCATTATCATCTGCTTTATTCTTCAATCCAGTTTCTACATTCGTCACAGGTAAAGGCGAGGCAGTTACTGCATCTGCTCCCATTTTTACAGGTGTTACATTCATCATTGCACCATTCTGTAATCCCGCTGCCAATGCTGTCTGCTGTTGCAGCAGATACATTCCTGCAAGTGCCGGAATATTGGCAAGAATCTTTGCTGTTACCTGTTCCACTATCCTGTCCACAAAAGCATCTTCCTTTTCCCTTGTCTCAAGATACGGATCATTCTTTGTACTAATATGCCTTTTATAAAAATCATTGATGGCACAGATGATAAATTCATTCTGGGACTTAAACTCCCTGTCCACTTCAGCAGAATGCAGCAGGCTCCACGCCTGCACTGCATCTTCGCTGTTCATGTTGAAACGGACATTCTTATTCCATGTCTTATCTGCCATTTACATCGCCCTCTTTCCCTGCTCATGTCGAAGTATCATATAGCAGTAGTACTCATAGCCCTTGGCATTGGCTCTGATGTCATGATTAAAGAAAACTCTGTCTTTATTGTAACTTCCATAAGCTTCAATAATTCTTGTACCTCCACCGATAAAATGCAGCTTCATCATCTGTTCATTATACTCATAATCATAAAGCTTCTGAAAAACAATATCTGCATACTCCGTTGCCGCTTCCTTCATCAGGCTTGCATACGGTTCAACAATATCCGTTTCTCCTGTTCGAAGAAAATTGTCAATGACCTCACGCATCAGCTCATTTCCTGTATTATCCCTTACTTTGTTACGAATATTTTTTTCACACTGGAATACTCCCAACTTTTCCGTCCATGACCTGCTCTCCATTGCCCTTCCATTATTGAGATACATCAGGTTCATGGTTCCGTTTCCAATATCCACAACAAGGTTCATTCCCTTAAAATCCTTAAGATTTTCTGCAACTGCAGAATAGCACTGTGGCATGACCGTACAGCCTGTGATTTCAAGTTCATACATTCTCTGCTTATATCCGACTTTTACATTCCTGTTTTTCAGCATATATGCCTTAAATTCTTCTCTTTGTGCCTGTACCCATTTTAGTGGAAGTCCCACAGCAAGATGCACACGTACATTATTTCTTGTGTCCGTATATCCCCTTGCTTCCAGTTCCTTCACTACTGCCGCCATGGTAAGTACATAATTATCATCATCTGTCACCTTGTCAGCCACAAATCCCTTATGACCTTCCCCAATAATATAATATTTCCCATCCATCTCAATATAATCCTTCGCAAGAACAGGTGGTTTCTCGCTTGCACTGATTGCTGTAGGAAAAACCCTTCTTGCCGTCTTATAGTTTCCATAGCCTGCATCTACTCCGATAATCAGGCTCCCATTCATCTTGTATTCTCTAATCTTCTCTGTCATATTCTGTTCCTCACTTTCTTA
>JBJEMQ010000392.1:0-4826 GCA_051879755.1 Coprococcus sp.
TTATTAAGTTAACAGAGCATTGAAAAAATGGTCATATTTTGTTCATAATTGTGTTCTATACTAAACACAGTTGTTCAAGTAAAATAATTTTTTTCTTTTGTTGTTAATGTAGAAAATGGTGCGACTCAAACGAGACGCACCATTTTCTACGTTAACATAATAATATTCACGTCAGACACCAAACGACCCGGTATTATATGCCGGTGTATAAATAATATGGACAAGATTTTCTGCAAACTGTCTATAAGTATCATTTATAAATTCATATAATTCCATTGACTTTTCCCTTACGGCAAGGTTTATACTATGCAATAACAAGGAGGATTGTTATGTTATCAATCGGAGAATTTTCAAATATATGTAAAGTGTCAACAAAGACACTTCGTTATTACGCTGAAATAGGCTTGCTTAAGCCAAGTGAGGTTAATCCTGAAAATGGGTATCGCTACTATGCAATTGAGCAACTTGAAAAAATGTTGTTTATTAATCGGTTAAAGGCATATTCTTTTTCTTTAGATGAAATTAAGGTGATTTTGCAGTCGGAAGAAATGCAAGATGATAATTTATATCTTGCTTTTACTCACAAAAAAGAAGAAATTGAAAAGCAGGTACATAAGTACAGTCAGATTTTAACACAATTAGAGAACGATATATCAACTATTGAACAAGGTAAATCCATTATGTCATATATGGAGGATATAGATGTTCAGCTTGTAGAAGTGCCTAAAATGTATATCCTGTCTATTAGAAAAATGGTAAAAGCAGAAGATTATCCTACCGAATATATCAATTGTTATGAAAAGTTATTCAAGAGAATTGCGGTCGATAAGCTGACGATGAATGGTACACCGATGGTGCTTTTCCATAGTTCAGAATATTCTCCATACGGTTTAGACACAGAGTTTGCTATTCCTGTGAATGAGTATGCCACAGGTACGAGGGATTTCTGTCCCGGATTATGCCTGAAAACTGTTGTTAGAGGGCCGTATACGGAACTTTCTTCAGTTTATACAAAACAAATAGAATGGGCTGAAAAAGAGGGATATTGCTGTACAAATGCTCTCTTTGAAGTATATGTGACTGACCCTGCACAGGTTGCAGATGAAAAAGATAATATCACGGAAGTCTATTATCCTGTAAGAAAGCTTATAACAAAGGATTAAATTGCGAACTGCATGTAGGAGGAAAGTATGAAACAGGAACAAATTGAAATAATGGAAAATATCATTAGCAAAGACTACACTAATATGGCAGGAATTGTAATAATGAAAGATGGTGAAGCCGTTTACGAAAAATACTTTAATGATTGTACAGAAGCCAATCGTATCCATGTTTTTTCAGTAACAAAAAGTATTGTGTCTATACTGATCGGGATTGCCATAGATAAGGGTTGTATAGACAGCATTGACAGAAAAGTATTAGAGTTTTATCCTGACTATGCTGTCAAAAAAGGCGAAAAAACAATACAGAACATTACAATCAGAGATATACTTACAATGTCTGCCCCTTATAAATACAAGTTCAATCCGTATACAAAGTATTTTACAAGTATGGATTGGGTAAAGTTTTCTCTTGATATGTTAGGTGGAAAAGGGCATATAGGAGAATTCAGATACGCTCCGATTATAGGACCTGATATTCTGTCTGGTATTCTTGTGAAAGCAACAGGGCAATCTGTATTTGATTTTGCAAAGAAAAATTTATTTGTTCCATTAGGCATTACTGTTGAGAAAAATATCACTTTTAACAGTAAGGAAGAACAAATGGCTTTCTATAAAGCAACAGATGTAAGTGGTTGGGTAGCCGGACCGACAGGTGTAAATACTGCCGGTTGGGGACTCACTCTTTCGCCAATGGATATGGCTAAAATCGGACAACTATTTCTAAATGGTGGTATCTGGAACGGAAAATGTATTATATCCGAAAAATGGGTTTCCGATAGTACATCAGAACAAAGTAGATGGAAGCAGCGTGATTTGCCATATGGATATTTATGGTGGATTAGCGAGGAGGATAATGGTTATGCAGCTATGGGCGATGGAGGAAATATTATATATGTCAGCCGGGATAAGAATATAGTTGTTGCCATTACCTCTCTTTTTCAGCCAAAAGTAAAGGATAGAATTGAATTTATAAAGAAATATGTTGAGCCGGTCTTTGTAACAGGCTGATTATGAAGCTGAAGGCTAACGCATAGAAAATTAAGAAAATATATGCTTAGGCATTTGGGTAGCGGAACTAAGAATTGTATTATATGTATTCATTTTTGCAGTATGTGCATAGGTCTGTTGTTTTGTAATGAGTTCTTCTATATGATGATTTCAATAGGAGGGATGAATTTTTATGAAACAACTAAAATCATTATTTGGATTACTCTTTTTTGTTGCCTGTATTTTTGTGGGTGTTATCTGTGCCGAAGCGAAAGATGAAAACTCAATTGAAAGTTGCATATCAGAGTTTCAAAATAAGACAAAATGTAATTCTATTAGTATTGTGGTATATGACAACGGAAGGACATCCTATTATGGAAATTCGAAAAAGGATGACTTATATCAGATAGGGTCTATGACCAAAGCTTTTACCGGATTAGGTGTAATGAAGCTGATTCATGAAGGAAAAATCACATTGGATAATAAAGTATCAGACTATTTACCCGGATTTGAAATATATTATGGTGGCAAAAAAGCTGACATTCTTGTGAGTGATTTGCTTTCGCAGACAAGTGGTTTTACAAATTCCGAAAGAGATTATCCAAGTGCAAAAGAGAATATGACACTATTTCAGTGGGTGAATACTATATCGGGAAAGGAATTAAAGTATAGACCGGGAGAACAATACTCCTATTCAAACGTCAATTATAATCTGCTTGGAGCAGTTATAGAAGCGGTATCGGGTGTTTCATATAAGGAATATATGGAACAGGAGATTTTGATTCCGTTGGGACTGGAGCAGACTTTTGTTGGTATACCTGAAGGTAAGAAGAACATTGTTGATGGCACCAGGCTTGGATACCGGAAGACATATGATTTTGAAATACCTGTGAATGAAGGAACAATACCGGCGGGATATTTTTATTCAAATACATATGATCTGTGCAAATGGATAGAAATCTGGATTGGCGGGGCAGATATACCTTCAGAGTACAAAGAACTGGTTGAGGAGACAAAAAATATCATAAAGCAGGAAAATGATTATTATGCCGGCTGGGAATCTTTTGAGAATGATGTCATAGGCCATTCAGGAGGAACGGCCAACTATTCTTCGAGAATTGTTTATTCTGCTGAGAAGAACATAGGAGTATGTGTGCTTACAAATGTAAATGTTGCTGCTTCAACAGACAGATTATGCAATGATATTTTTGCAATAGCAACGGGGAGCGAACCTTGCGGTTTTGTATATGATGTCTGGAGTGTATTTGACATTGTGTTTAGTGGCGTTACCATTATAGGGATTATCATGCTTTTTATTATCATATGTTGTATTAAGAATATTCGGGTGATGATTGTCGGTGATGTGGCAGGATTAGTAATTCTGACTGCTATTATCGTTATAATACCAATTGTTTTTCAAGATGCCTTAAGTACGATTCTTTTTGTCTGGGCACCATGGAGTGTACTAGGTGGAATAATTGTATTGTTGATAGATGTGATTGCCCTAGATATAAAAATCCGGATGCGAAAGAAAGTTAAAATAAGCTTGCCTGCTTGAAACAAGCCGCCTCAATCTCACAGGCTTTAGAGAATAGATAGTTCGCCTTGGAGGACAAAATGAGAATTATAACAAGAAAAGTTGATAATCAACCATTAACAGTTATTGTCGAGTATCCCGAGATGGATAGAACGGCAGAAAGAATAATACAAAAAGTAAAATACATGGATATTTACTTTGCCGGAAGGTTGGACGATAAGTCTGTTAAGATTGATATTTCTGATGTGTATTATTTTGAAAATGTAGAAAGAAAGCTGTTTTTATATACTCAAAGGGAAGTATTTCGATTTGATGGGACAATGACTGATATAGAAAAAATGATGGCAAATACAGAACTTGTCAGAGTTTCACGAACATGTATCATGAATACGGAGCATTTGAAAGAAATAAAGCAGATTAAAAACAGTCATTTAGAAGCAATAATGGATAATGATGAAAAGATAATAGTTTCTAGAAAGTATTTACAGGATATCAAGAATATATTTAGGAGGAACCGGATATGAAAAAAATTCTTCGTGATACATGTATTTTGGCATCGGTAATGATTTTGATGGTGTTTGCCGTATCGATTATATGGTCAGGAATGACCGGGGAAATAATGCTTGTATTTCAGTTGTTTGGATTATCGTTCATGCTTGCTGTTGTAAATAATGTGTATGATAACATTATATTTCTGCCGATTCTATATAGTTATGTTGTTAAGTATATTCTGGTTACCTGTCTTGTTATAATGTTTGGTTTTATAGTAGGATGGTTCTATAGAAGTAACTTCTGGATGGCATTTATATATGTTGCAATTGTATTTATAGTGGCATATTTTTTAGATATGTTTGTGACTCAAAAAGATGTAGCGTATATCAATGCCAAAATAAAGGAGAGAGATAAATAGCTGCATATGGCGTAGTGGTAACATCCACTCCAAGCAGACACACATTTACTTGCAATAACGTAAGAATGTTATTGTTGAACGTCATTGAAGGAACCTCTGATATATAGTATAATTCGGTTAATCAAAGAACGCATTTGCGTTCTTATAGAAGAATTAAGGAGGGTATAAAACATTATGTTAGAAGTAGGAACAAAAGCACCGGAGTTTTCACTGCCGGACCAGAATGGCG
>JBJEMQ010000393.1:0-4813 GCA_051879755.1 Coprococcus sp.
CGTAATGCTTATCAGATACAGACAGATTATCCATCTGATTTGCAAGCTTATTCTTTGCACCGGTTACCTGCTTTAATCTGTCTTGTAATCCTTCATGCTCTCTGTCCAGTTCCTGCGTATCAATACTGTTACCGATGTGCTTTCGAATCTCCGCCTTGAATTTTTCATTATTCACAAGTTTACGGATTACCTCTTCCACAGTTGCATTGATTTTGTCCTCATTCCATTGCTTTCTATAAGTACACTTATTACCATTCACATAAGTTCTGTGTTTGCAGGCATAGTAAAAATAATCCCTGTAATAACCACCATCCGGATGTTTTTTACGATTTACATTGCCATACATACCGCTTCCGCATATCGGACATTTAATAATACCGGATAAAATATGCTCGTGATCCAGACTATGGGTTTTGATATTTGCAACACCAGTTTCCTGTCTCTTTTTATGTACCTGATTCCACAATTCTTCTGATACTATCGCTTCATGGATGCCATCATTTAGCATGTAATTGTCCTGTTTTACCACATGATATTCGTTCCTTGTTCCCGGAATCTTCTCATTCTTTCTTCTGCCAAATGCCAGTTTTCCACAATATACAGGATTATCAAGCACACCTTTTACAAAAGATGTAGAAAATCCTTCAATTGTATTGTTCTGGCGAAGCTTTTTCTTGTATCCGCTGTTATTAAGGAATGTGGCAATAGCGGCAATTCCCATGGTGGTATTAGCAAACTTATCATAAATAATTCGAATAACCTCCGCTTCATCTTCTGCAATGTGAAGTTCTCCATTAATAAGCTGATAGCCATAGGGTGCAAAACCACCATTCCACTTACCTTCTCTTGCTTTCTGTTTACGACCTTCTATCGTCTGCACCAGAATATTTTCACGCTCAATTTCTGCAACCGCAGATAAGACAGAAATCATCAACTTTCCTGCATCCTTGGAACTGTCAATACCATCTTCCACACAGATAAGATTAACACCAAAGTCCTGCATTCTCTGAAGGGATGATAGTACATCCGCTGCGTTTCGTCCAAAGCGGGATAACTTGAATACAAGTACGAAATCGACGTTGTCTTTACCTGTTTCAATGTCCTGAAGCATCTGCTGGAACTGTGGTCTACCTTCCACGCTCTTACCGGATTTACCCTCGTCGGAGTATTCACCTGTGATAATCATATCCTGGTAATCGGCATATTTATGCAATTTATCTTTTTGTGAATCTAAGCTGTATCCATCTACCCGCATGGAGGTGGATACACGAGTGTAGATGTAACATTTGAGTTGTTTTTTCATGGGGTACCTCCGTCTACTTTCTTCCGCAACATTTTTTATACTTTATTCCCGAACCACACGGACATGATTCGTTAGGATAAATCTTTCTGCCAACATTAAGCTGTATTTTCTTCTCTAAATTCTCTATACTTTTCATAAAGCTATCTCTATTGGCATTCCTTTTTCTATCCACTTCCAGTTCATATTCTTCTTTCAAAGATTTTGATATATCGCTTTCTCCCAATTCAGCAAATTCATCTGACAATTCCATATATAAATCTTCCGCATCACGATATTTATTACCCGCTTTAATGTCAAAATACAAATCCTTCATTATGTCTATATAGTGAGGATTTTTCTGATCCTTAAACAAACGATAATATCCTATCCACCCCCAGCCCCATAAGGGATCAGACTCAAGATATCCTTCATATAACTTATATGCTTTTTCTATTTCACCCATATCTGCATATGTATCTGCAATCTCACGTTTTGCATTTTCGTGAAACAAATCCGTATCACCGTTCCTTGACCACTGAATCTTCAAAATCTGATCATTAACTGCTATTACATCCTTATACCGTCTGGTATTTTGCAATAACATAGTTGTATCATTTGCCCAATTTCCAATCTGCCAATCTAAAACATTACTACCAAGTTGGTCAGAAAAATTGTTTTCCCTTTTCATCAACTCCCATAACAGATTCCATGCTTCCAACGCTTTATCAGCTGTTTCGTCATTCTCCGGCAAATCTGGCAAAAAAGCCATAACAAAAGCATATTCAACTCTTTCTTCATCTCTTTCAGTAATGGCCATGTTTACCCCTCCCTACCGAGAATAAAATCCACTTTTTTTCACTAAGCGTTCCATATAGGATTCCTGCCATTCAGCAATACTTAATCTAAATAATTTCCAATCGCTTTTTGAAACTTCCATATAAACATCCTCCAATCTTATGTTATCAAATTCATACGCCTCTCTATTGTCCCAACAAAATTATACACCTGCCCCAACTACATTTCAATCATATTTTTCTTGTGTCGAACATTTGTTTGTGTTATAATTATTTCAAGAGTTGCATATCATATAATCACTACCAAAAAGCATTTGACATTCTGTCTGGAATGACTTATACTTTTTGTAGTGAATGAGTTACGGAAACTTGAGAAGCCCGTAACCCGAGCGGCTCCTGCGGGGGCCGTTTTGTCATTTTTACAGAATTAATCGAGGGTGTTTTTATGGCTAACAATCTACAGAAGAAGCCTTTTTTAGATTATCAGGCACAAATTAAATATCTAAAGCAAAAGCAGTTAGTCATTAATGATGAGTTTTCTGCAATAACAGCTCTTGAAAAAGTCAGTTACTATGGTCTCATCAATGGATACAAGGATATTTTCAAAGACCCTGCTACAAATAGTTTTTATCCTGGTACTACCTTTGATGATATCTATAGTTTGTACCTATTTGATGCTGAATTAAGGGATGTGTTCTTAAAATATATATTAATCTTTGAAAAACATATAAAGTCTTCCATCTCTTATCACTTTAGCAATACATATGGTAATGGCATTTCCTTTTATCAGGACATCAATAATTACGACTACGGTAATCATCTATCCGATGTACAATACCTTTTTCGTAAAATGAATGGGAAGATTAATGGACGTCACTCATCGCCACAAGTCGCGCATTATATGAACACTTATCAGGATGTACCTTTGTGGGTTCTTACAACAGACCTTACAATTGGTGAAACTGCCAGTATGTATAGATATTTAAAAGGGCATTGTAAAACCCTTGTGTGTAATGACTTCCATCACATTGGTAGAAATGAACTTGGAAAGATGCTGGTTATTCTTACAAAATACCGTAATATCTGTGCACATGGTAATCGTTTATTCAATGCCAGAACTCAGGATTCCATTCCAGATCTTATTGCTCACAAGAAATTGCACATTCCAAAGGTAAATTCCAGATATCAGCATGGAAAGTCTGATTTATTCGCAACAGTAATCTCCCTGAAATATTTGCTTGATACTACAGACTTCCGACTATTTTATTATGAATTAAAGAAGGTTATCAAAAAATATAATCCTTCTGATAAAACCATGGAATTAATGGGTTTCCCGTCAAATTGGATGTCCATCTTACGAATCAAAGTATATTAAAAACCTCCACCATTACCGGTGGAAGACTACACTTTCAACCCAACCATTTTTATACCGCATATTGGTCAGCGGTAAACTTTCTCTATAGAAAACTTAGCAAATCTTCCTTCAAAGGTCAATAGGTTCTATACATCTTACACCAAGTTTCCGGTTCATACTGAATCTCTACGGCAATATCTCGCAAAACCAGTGCTCCGTACTTCTCCATCATCTCAGCTAGAAATGTGCAGCAGCATTCAAATTCCTTGTTCAAAGCATCCCTCCTAACTCTTTTAACGCATCCTTAGCAATCCATATCTTATTGCCACTCTATTTTAATTCATTTTCTTAACAGACAATATTATTATCCTTCCAATGTTTAATTACACCTTCATATTCCAACCCCTTTCTTTTAACAAATGGTTGAATTCCCATCCTGAAAATAATAGAATGTATCAAACTTTGAATCATGTATCTACGTCTTTCAACAATATCCCCTAAAAAAGAATTTACTAATTTTTCTATTCTTTGCTTTAGCCGAATATCTTCCATTGGATTTTTATTAAATCTATTCCGCAATGCTATTGAAGCACAAATTTTTGCCCCAGAGTATAATAGCAACTTATTTAAGATTTTCGCTGAATCTCTTCCACCATAATTCTCATAAGTAGTCACACAAATGGCATATTTTCCATGTAACAGTTGCTCCATAACAAAATGACCTCTATCTATAATCACCTTCATCTGACCGGACACGTTACTTGCATATGTAGGAGAGCCTATAATAATACCATCCGCATCTGCTACACTAAGCGATAGACTCTCTATATCATCCTTATAAATACAGGCTCCGGTTTTATAACAAGAGCCACATCCAACACAGTATTGTAGCGATAGGTCTGACACATGAACCATCTGAACCTCCACATTGCCATGTTTTTTTAATTTCTCATACATTTCATTTAATATTAATGCCGTTGCACCATTTTTCCGATGACTACCATTTACTATTACAATTTTCATTATCCCATTCCTCGATTCACAAAAACGATATTTACTTTTTCATTCTATCTCTGTATACTCAACTTAGTAAGTATGCACTTTTTTGTAAGATACTATCTAAAAGGAGAGTAATGAAATGAAGCCAGATGAATGTTTCTTGAAAGAATTTGGTTATGAAAGATTTGAAAAAGTAGTTAACATGATTGGTGGAAAATGGAAACTAAGAATTATTTATGTTCTGGCTTTTCATGAAATATTACGCTACGGTGAATTAAAACGTTTACTATCGCCTATTACTCATAAAATGCTGAGTACACAGCTAAAAGAACTAGTATAATGTCTTTTTAATAACTCGACTATATTTAGAACCTGTGCTATAAT
>JBJEMQ010000394.1:0-4803 GCA_051879755.1 Coprococcus sp.
CTGGATGGCGCGTGAGATGTATATTGTAGGTTCGCAGGCATATAAATATCATAAAGAAGTAAGCCAGTTGGTAAAGGCTGAGGCTCAGGCGGGATATATAGAATATTTGCTGGAAAATGATTTGCTGACAGAGAATGAGCAGTGGATATACAAAAGAGGAAGAAATACAAAGACTCACTCTACTGCAAAGAGTGCAACTGTTGGACAGTATCGGATGGCAACAGGATTTGAAAGCCTTATAGGATACTTATATCTGAATAAAGAATATGACAGGTTATTTGAGATAGTTAAACTGATATTAGAAAAATCAGAAATACTAAAAAATGCAGATGATTAAAACCGAGAGGAGAAACTATCATAAACAAAGTGAAAGATATAGGATGGTTTCGACGAAGTGCCACCCGAACGAAGTGAGGGGCGAAACATTTATATAAGGAGATACAATGAAGGATATAAGAGAGAATGCAGAAAATATTACACAGGAAGAAGCATTTGTAATAGAGGGAAGAAATGCTGTGCTTGAAGCATTTCGTTCAGGCAAAACTATAGACAAGCTATATATTCTTGATGGATGTCGTGATGGAAGTATCAATTCTATAGTAAGAGAAGCAAAGAAACAGGATACAATCATAAACTATATATCAAAGGACAAATTAAACCAGATGTCAGATACAGGTAAGCATCAGGGTGTCATAGCTCATGCAGCAGCATATAAATATGCTGAGATAGAAGATATATTTGCTTTGGCAGATAGTAAAGGAGAGCCGCCATTTGTCTTTATATTAGACGAGATTGAGGATCCACATAATCTGGGCGCAATTATTAGAACTGCAAATCTTGCAGGAGCTCATGGCGTCATCATTCCAAAGCGCAGGGCATCAGGAATAACAGCAACAGTTGTAAAGGCTTCGGCAGGAGCGATTAATTATACACCTGTTGTTAAGGTTACTAATATCGGTAAGACTATTGATGAGCTTAAGGACAGAGGAATGTGGTTTGCATGTGCAGATATGGATGGTGAGCTTATGTATAACTGTAATCTGACTGGTTCACTTGGCCTTGTGATTGGAAATGAAGGCAAAGGTGTAAGCCGGCTTGTAAGAGAAAAGTGTGATTATGTAGTGTCTATCCCAATGAAGGGAGATATTGATTCATTAAATGCTTCTGTGGCAGCAGGCGTTCTGGCATATGAGGCTGTAAGGCAGAGAATGAAGTAAAAACATATACATGATATTGTGTTAAATGCTTGAATGTAAAGAGGGGATACTAATGTATAATAATATGTCAGATGAGGATATACTGGCGCATATACGTGTGGGTGAGGATAATGATGCCATTGAATATCTGATTAAGAAATATATGCCGCTTGTAAAAAAGGAAAGCAGAAAGCTGTATATCATAGGTGCTGAAAATGAAGACCTTATACAGGAGGGCATGATAGGACTTATTAAGGCAATAAGGGATTATAATGATAATAAAGGGGCATCATTTTCTACATTTGCGGTGCTGTGTATAAGAAGACAGATGGTTACGGCAGTAAATACGTCAAACAGAAAAAAGCATTTACCGCTAAATTATTATGTATCACTTTATGCATCGGATGGTGAATCTGATGCAGAGCTGGTAGATGAACTGGTAGCGGGCGATAGTTCTGAACCCGAAGAGATACTTATAGGTAGGGCAAAGAAGGAATCTGTATATGATATGATAGAAACACGACTTAGTAAATATGAGAAGCAGGTTCTATCCGAGTATCTTACAGGTGATTCATATGAAGTAATAAGTGAAAGAATGAATAAGCCTGTAAAATCTATTGATAATGCTATACAGCGAATACGAAAAAAATTGAAATGAGATAAATAAAATCCCTTTGACTTTAGAAAATGTATAGTTCGGTGTTTAAGGAGATTAAGGAGATTATAGCAATTTTTTAGTTGACAAAATAGCTGTTTTACTATATATTTGTTTGTGGAATTTATCCGGCTACTATAGCTCAGGTGGTAGAGCGCCACATTGGTAATGTGGAGGTCACGGGTCCGACTCCCGTTAGTAGCTCTATAATATTTAGAAAGAAGCTGTGAATTAAAAAATTAGTTCGCAGCTTTTTTGTCGAATAGGAATTTTTCCACTAAAGAGGAACTTAAAAATAAATAAACGAACATAGTTAGTTATATTTACATATAGCGCTATCTGTAAAAGTATGCTACACTAAACGAGGTCAATCAAATAGAGGAGGCAGAGAGCAAGATGGCTGAAGAAACAGTTAGTAAGAATTTTATTGAACAGATTATTGATAAAGATATTCAGGAAGGGAAAGTAACGAAGATAGTTACACGTTTTCCACCTGAGCCAAATGGATATCTTCATATAGGACATGCAAAGTCAATATTGCTGAATTCAGGATTGGCAGAGGAATATGGCGGTCAGTTTAATCTTAGATTTGATGATACAAATCCAACAAAAGAGAAAACAGAATTTGTTCAGTCAATTATTGATGATGTAAAGTGGTTAGGGGCAGACTTTGGAGACAGGGTATTTTTTGCTTCAAACTATTTTGACCAGATGTACGAGGCAGCAATAAAACTTATTAAGAAGGGTAAAGCATATGTATGTGACCTTTCGGCAGATGAGATAAGAGAATATAGAGGAACATTAACGACACCGGGTAAGAATAGTCCATACAGAGACAGAAGCATAGAGGAGAACCTTGCGCTTTTTGAGGGCATGAAGAATGGGGAATATCCTGATGGAAGTAAAGTACTTCGTGCGAAGATAGATATGGCATCACCAAATATAAATATGAGAGATCCTGTTATATATCGTGTGGCAAGAATAACACATCACAATACAGGGGATAAATGGTGTATTTATCCTATGTATGATTTTGCTCACCCTATAGAAGATGCAATTGAAGGAGTAACACATTCATTGTGTACTTTGGAATTTGAGGATCACAGACCACTTTATGACTGGGTTGTAAATGAGTTAGAGTATGAAAATCCACCAAAGCAGATAGAATTCTCAAAGCTTTATCTTACAAATGTTATCACAGGTAAGAGATACATAAAGAAGCTTGTGGAAGATGGAATAGTTGATGGCTGGGATGATCCAAGACTTGTATCTATAGCAGCACTTAGAAGAAGAGGTTTCACACCATCATCAATTAAGAAATTTATGGAACTGGTTGGCATATCAAAGAGTCAGAGTTCAGCTGATTATGCAATGCTTGAATATTGTGTACGTGATGATTTGAAGCTTTCTGCAAAAAGATATATGGCTGTATTAGATCCGATTGAACTTATTATTGATAATTATCCGGAGGATAGTATTG
Source organism: Coprococcus sp. (assembly GCA_051879755.1). Taxonomy (GTDB): domain Bacteria; phylum Bacillota; class Clostridia; order Lachnospirales; family Lachnospiraceae; genus Coprococcus. Next base: position 3,332 of record JBJEMQ010000394.1, read on the forward strand.
AATATCTTGACGTAGAAAATAATCAGGAAAATGAAGCGTTGGGAAGCAGAAAGGTGGCATTTGGAAAGCACCTTTACATAGAACGCGAGGATTTCATGGAGGTCCCTCCAAAGAAATATTTCAGACTTTTCCCTGATAATGAAGTCAGACTTAAGAATGCATACTTTGTTAAATGTGTAAGCTACGAAAAGGATGAAAATGGAAATGTAACAACTGTTCATTGCACATATGATCCTGAAACAAAGAGTGGCTCCGGATTTGAAGGCCGTAAGGTTAAAGGAACTATTCACTGGGTATCGGCTGAAAGTGCAATTGATGCTGAGGTGCGTCTATATGAGAATATAGTAGATGAAGAAAAAGGCAAGTTGAATGATGATGGCAGTCTTAATCTTAATCCAAATTCTTTGATTATAAAGCAGCATTGCAAATTGGAGAAAGCATTTGAAGATGCTAAGCCGGGAGAAGCATTCCAGTTCTTAAGAAACGGATTTTTCTGTGCAGATTCAAAGGACTCTACAAAGGAGCATCCTGTATATAATAGAATCGTTTCGCTGAAAAGTTCATATAAACCGGGCAATTAGTAATAATATGCATATATAAGAAAAGTTGTATGATTATGGAAGCTAATGATATAAAACAAGTTTATATATTAATATCAAAGACCTCAACGATGCCTTCTTATTTTATAAAAAAGTGGACAAAGGAGCCTTATGCTCATACTTCGTTAGCACTTGATATAGAATTAAGAGAGATGTATAGCTTTGCCAGAAAGGGTATGTATAATCCTTTTAATTGTGGGTTTATATCAGAAGATATAGAGTCGGGGATATTTGGAAGAGATGTAAATACCAGGTGTGTTGTATTTGAGCTTTCGGTGACGAGAGAGCAGTATGACAGAATACTGGAGGAGTTAAATAAGTTTAAGTCTTATCCGGAGAGGTATAAATATAATTACTGGGGAATATTTGGTGTTGTTCGAAACAAGGCGGTGGAGCGGGAGTATAATTATTTCTGCTCACAGTTTGTAGCTACTGTGCTAAAAAGAGCTGGTGTGGATATACTTGATAAAGAACCGGGACTTATAAGACCGGAAGATTTTCGGAAATGCAAGAAGCTTAAAGTGATATATAAGGGATTACTTACAAATTATAGGGAGTATCTCCAGAAATATCGCAGCCATGTGGATGAAATTGCTTCAGCAGAGCAGTAATAAAGGTATTACAGGTAATAGAATATGCAAAAAAATAGACTGCGTTGATATGATGTCGGCAGTCTCTTTTGCATATATAGGTATAGTACATTAAATGATTATTCTATTATAGTATGATTTGTTTTGATTATTCCTCTTGGAATAGCATCCTTGGAATTCTTCCATGGTTCGTTTTTATAACGATAATCAAACTTATCGATGAACCAGCTTATGTCATCATTTATACGCTCCATATTTGTGAAATATACTTCATTCAATATAT
>JBJEMQ010000395.1:0-4800 GCA_051879755.1 Coprococcus sp.
AATGTCTTTTGGCAGGAAAAAGTGTGGCTACTTCAAATAAGGAACTTGTAGCATTGCATGGACCGGAGCTTATTGCGATTGCAAAAGAAAATGCGGTTAACTTCCTTTTTGAAGCTTCCGCGGGTGGAGGTATTCCTATCGTACGACCACTTAATAGTTCCATAACGGCAGATGATATAACGGAAATTACCGGTATACTTAATGGAACGACAAATTATATTCTTACAAAAATGGCAAACGAAGGGGCTGATTATGCAACAGTTCTTAAACAGGCTCAGGAACTCGGATATGCCGAAAGAAATCCGGAGGCGGATGTAGAAGGCGGTGATGCATGCAGAAAGATAGCTATTCTTACATCAATAGCATATGGCAGGCATCTTGATTACTCAAAAATCCATACAGAGGGTATTACAAAGATTTCAACAGAAGATTTTAAATATGCAAAAAAAATGAAATGTGCAATAAAACTTCTTGGTACTACAAAGAATGTAGATGGTAAAATATATTCGTTTGTTGCGCCTATGATGCTTCCGGATACAAATCCGCTGGCAAGAATAGATGATGTGTTTAATGGAATACTTGTTCATGGAAATGCATTGGATGATATTATGTTCTATGGACGTGGAGCAGGCAAGCTCCCTACGGCTTCGGCGGTAGTGTCTGATGTTGTGGATGCGGTGAAACATATGGGAACTAATATAATGACTATATGGGAATCAGAAGCTTTAGAGACAGGAGATTTTGAAGATACTGTAAACAGATTTTTTGTAAGAACAGCTGATACAGAAGGCGTGGAAGAAAAAATAAATAAGCTGTTTGGAAAAGTATGTTATGTATCTGCAGACGGTATATCCGGAGAAAAGGCATTTGTCACAGAAGAGATGACAGAAGGTGCTTTCAAGAAGGCTGCGGCAGAACTTGGAAACATAATAAATATAATAAGAGTTGCATTTTAATTCGGAAACGTGTATAAATATATTGCACTTACATAAAACATAGATTAACTATTTGCGAATTTGCAATCAGGAGGACAAGATGTTAGTAGTAAAGAAGTTTGGTGGTACTTCCGTTGGAAATACCGAGAGAATCTTTAACGTAGCCAAAAGATGTATTGAAGATTGGCAGAAAGGAAATGACGTAGTAGTTGTGCTGTCTGCTATGGGAAAATATACAGATGAGCTTATTGCTATGGCAAAAGAGGTAAATGAAAATCCGCCTAAGCGAGAGATGGATATGCTTTTTACCATCGGTGAACAGATGTCGGTATCACTTATGGCTATGGCCATGAATAAACTGAAGGTTCCGGCTGTTTCATTGAATGCTTTTCAGGTAGCTATGCATACAACCTCAGTGTATGGTAATGCCAGACTTAAGAGAATTGATGTTGAAAGAATAAGACATGAGTTAGAGCAGAGAAAGATAGTAATAGTTACAGGTTTCCAGGGAATTAACAAATATGATGATTATACAACTCTTGGACGTGGTGGCTCAGATACTACGGCAGTTGCACTTGCTGCGGCACTTAATGCTGACGCTTGTGAGATATATACAGATGTAGATGGTGTATATACAGCAGATCCACGTAAAGTTAAGAGCGCACGCAAATTAGATATGGTAACATATGATGAGATGCTGGAGCTTGCAACATTAGGAGCAGGAGTGCTTCATAACCGTTCAGTTGAGCTTGCAAAGAAATTCGGAGTTCAGCTTGTAGTACGTTCAAGTCTTAATACATCAGAAGGAACAATAGTTAAGGAGGATACCGGAATGGAGAAGATGTTAGTTAGCGGAGTTGCCGCAGATTCAGATACAGCAAGAGTAGCAGTAGTAGGATTAGAGGATACACCAGGTGTTGCATTTAAGTTATTTAACATGCTGGCAAAGAATGATATAAATGTAGATATGATTTTGCAGTCGGTAGGAAGACATGGCACAAAGGATATATCATTTACATGCAGTGATGAAAATGCTGATAAGGCAGCAGAAATTATTAAGTCAACAATGGGTAAGTTTGAAAGCATTGATGTAAATAAAGATGTTGCAAAGGTTTCAATCGTTGGTGCAGGTATGCAGTCAAATGCAGGCGTTGCTGCCAAGATGTTTGAGGCACTATATGATGAAAATATCAACATCAGAATGATATCAACATCAGAGATAAGAGTAACTGTACTTATAGACCAGCAGTATACAGAACGTGCAATGAATGCAATTCATGATAAATTTGCATTAGGCGAGCGTTAGTTTAGTATATTAATGCATAAGAGACTGCCGATGGCAGTCTCTCGTGCATACTTTTGTATCAGCATATTACGCCGGGGTAATATAATACTCCGGCGTAATATGCTAACTTAGTATATATAGTGAGCTGAATTACTGATTTGTTTGTACAAGGCTTGCTTTTTGCGGAAAGGAGTCAACCCTTGATGAAAAGAACAGATTATATTAGCTGGGACCAGTATTTTATGGGAATAGCCATGTTGTCTGCTGAACGTAGTAAGGATCCATCTACTCAGGTTGGTGCATGCATAGTAGACAGAACTAACAGGATACTTTCGGTTGGGTATAATGGTATGCCTTCCGGTTGCGAAGATGATATCATGCCATGGGGCAAGGTGGGAAATCCGCTTGATAACAAATATTTTTATGTGTGTCATGCGGAACTGAACGCAATACTTAATTACAGAGGTGGAAGTCTTAAGGATGCATGTCTTTATTCTACCCTGTTTCCATGCAATGAATGTGCAAAAGCAATTATTCAGTGTGGCATTAAAGAGGTTATATATTTGTCAGATAAGTATGCAAGTACTGACAGTACCATAGCATCAAAAAGAATGTTTGATATGGCAGGAGTGTCATACAGGGCATTTGAAGTTAAAGGCAAAAAAATAATTATAGAACTTTAGGAGAGATGGTCACATGGAAGATAAAAATGTTAAGTTTGATGTGAAAATGAATAAAAAGGCAATGAAATCATTCCTGTTTTATCATAACTATGCAAATATTGGCGGCATTTTGGGAATTGTAGTCAGTATCATGGCAATTGCATTATTTATATGGAAAATGAATATTCTGGGTATAATTGTAGATGGCATTTTACTGCTTATAGGGCTGTTGTTTACTGTCATAAAGCCTGTAATGATAATTATTCAGACAGGAAATATTATGAGAAATGAAATGTGCTATAAAAGTGCTATCAGCTATACCTTCGATAACGAAGGTGTTGTTATAGTTCAGGAGAATGAAAAAGAATTTCTTCCATGGACAAAAGTTAAGAAGGTGGCACTGACTGATTGTATGCTTGCACTTTATGATACAAAGTCGCATGCTTTTATAATTCCACTTGAAGAATTGCAGGAAAACAAACAGAATATTATAAAATTGACTTATAATATGACGAAAGATAATGGTGCTGTGATAGCAGGTAAATTTAAAAAATATATAGACAAATAGGAATTATAATATGGTAAAGGAAAGCTTTAGCAGAGAAGAAACATATAATATAGGAATAGAACTGGGGCAAAATGCAGAAGCCGGACAGGTATACTGCATTTATGGCGATTTGGGAGTGGGTAAAACTATTATATCCCAGGGGTTTGCAAAGGGACTTGATATAAATGAGGTAGTTAACAGTCCTACATTTACTATAGTAAAAGAATATGACGAGGGTCGGATTCCGTTGTATCATTTTGATGTATACCGCATAGGTGATATAGACGAGATGGAAGAGATAGGTTTTACAGATATGGTATATGGCGAAGGCGTGTCTCTGATAGAATGGGCTAATCTTATACAGGAGATACTTCCGGAACATTATATAAAAATTGTAATAGAAAAGGACCTTGGAAAAGGAACTGATTACAGACGAATAATTATTGAAGAGGTGTAGAATGAAGATTCTTGGATTTGACAGCTCGGGTCTTGTTGCATCAGTAGCAATTGTCGAGGATGATAATCTTATAGCGGAGTATACAGTAAATTATAAAAAAACACATTCTCAAACATTGCTTCCGATGCTTGATGAAATAGTAAAAATGACTGAAACAGATAAAATGAGTTTTGATGCTCTGGCAGTTGCTGCAGGACCTGGTTCATTTACAGGCTTGCGGATAGGTGCAGCAACAGTAAAAGGACTTGCACTTGCGCTTGATGTACCTGTTGTATCAGTACCTACACTTGAAGGCCTGGCATATAATATGTGGGGATGTAAAGAACTGATTTGTCCTATAATGGATGCCAGAAGGAATCAGGTGTATACAGGCTTATATAAATTTGATGAAAAAAACGAACTTGTAACTATAATGGATCAGGTTCCGCTTGACATAGAAGAATTAATTGATAAATTAAACGAATTTGATGAGAGTGTAGTATTTCTTGGAGATGGAACAGCTCAATTTAAAGATATAATAAAAGAAAAAATCAGGGTGAAATACAGTATAGCACCTGCTCATATGAACAAACAAAAAGCCGGTTCGGTGGCTGTAGCAGGAATGGTAAGATATAAATGTGGTTTATATGAAAATGGTGATGAGCATAGCCCGGTATACTTAAGAGTGTCACAGGCTGAAAGAGAAAGAGAAGAAAAGAAAAAGGCGGAGAAAAATGAATAACAGTATGGCAGATGGAGGGGCGGAGCCCAATATAATCATAAGGGAGGCTGATGAAGAGCAGTCTCTTGATATTGTTGCTTTAGGAGAAAAAATATTTAGTAATTCATGGAATGAGCAAATGGTAAATACTTCAATATATGGTAGTTATGACGAAGTGTTGGTAGCTATGGATGGGAATTTACTTGCAGGTTAT
>JBJEMQ010000396.1:0-4798 GCA_051879755.1 Coprococcus sp.
AAAATCAGTGTCACGGTAGGAACTCCGGCAAAAAAGGTTGTTGTTACAGGTAATCATTATGTGGCGGTAGGTAAAACTACCAAATTGAAAGCTACAGTTACGCCGAAAAATGCAAGCAATAAAAAAGTTGTCTGGAGCACTTCAAATAAAAAAATTGCTACCGTTTCATCAAGTGGTATAGTTAAAGGTATAAAAGCAGGTAAGGCTACAATTACAGCAACAGCTTCTGATGGTTCGGGCAAAAAGGCAAAGTTTAATATTTATGTTAAGGAACCTGTTGAAATAGAAAGTGTAAGTGTTATTAATATGAGTTCTATAAAAGTTGTTCTGAAAAAGGCTCAGAAACTGTCTGATGCGAACTTTAAGATATATGATAAGCTGACTGCTGCAGGTTCGTACAATCATAATTGTAGTATAGATAGTATAGTAACAAATGATAACAAGACATATATTATTACATTAGACCTCATTGATAAAATGCAGGAGACTCAGAAAATAAAGGTAACGGTAACTGATAAGGTGAGTTCATCAAGTATGGAAGCAACTTGTGCATCCGGAGGCTTTACGTATAACAATAATGAAATTATATGTACAGCTATGAAAGATTGTTATTTTACAAACGAAATCAGACCTGAAGGACAAGGCGTCTGTACTTATTCTGTAAAGAATCTTCCGGCTGGTATAAATTACAGTATAAAAAGTTATATTTACCAAAAGTATATATATTTATATGGTACACCGACAAAAGCAGGTGTATTTACATCTAATGTATCCTGTAAAGATGAGCTTGGAAATACATATAATTATATTGTTAAATTTGCTATAGGTGATACAGAGAGTATTGCAGCAACGTCATCGACATATTATTTTGTTACAGGAATGACGGGAATGTGCAGTGTTACGACTAAGGAAATAAGCACAAAAGGCGGAAGTGGACAATATAAATATTCCATTGACGGTGAAAAATATGGGCTTACGATTAATGCTGCAAATGGTGCAATGACCGGAACCATGAATAGTGCAGGTACATATAATGTGAAGGTCAGAGTGACAGATGCTAATGACAGCAATGTGTCAACTGTTGTGACTGTTACGATAAAGGTTGCCGAAGGCTGCTGCTTTACTGGTGTTGTGAAGGATTTACGTGGAGACGCCATATTAAATTCGATAATTTATATTTATAATAAAGATAAGGGAAATAAGTATTGTTCTTTTAAAGCAATATTACGTAATGGTTTTAATGATTTTACAACGTATATTCCGGCAGGCACATATGATATAATGATATTGTGTAATGGTAAAGAAACATATTTTTACAATCTGGAGATATCAGGTTCAAAGTCAGAATATGACTTTAAAATACCTCTATATAGAATTAATGTAGAGTGCGATAGTGCTATTGACGACTATTCGCATGTATACTGGTATGATGAATCAGAAACAAATGTAGGTATGGGCGATAAACTATATCTTAAACCGGGAACATATAAGCTTCATACAGAAGAATATACTACTCTTGATGGTTTATCTACATATAAAGCAACGGCTGTGTTTACTGTAAATGAAAATACAACCAGAGTTAAAGCGTCAATGACAATAAATGAAAATGCGAAAGTAATTGGCTCCGTTGCGGCAAATAATAGTATCAATGTGATTATTAAAGAATCGGGAAATGGTTCTTTATATTACAAATTTGAACCGACGGAGACAAGGACATATTATTTTTATACTGAATCTTCATTTGATACGGTTGGAAGATTAGTAAATGCAGATAAGAGAATTGTTTGTGCTGATGACAATAGTGGAAATGAAAATAATTTTCTTATGTCATACGAATGTCAAAAAGGTAGTGTATATTATATAGGTATATCCGGTAAAGATGATGGCGGTACAGGTATACTTAAGGTTAGTAAAACAAAACCGACATATAATTAAAAATATGATGGGCAGAAATTTTGTAAAAAAGATTTCTGCCCATTTTGTATTAAGAAAATATTATGGACGGTGGCAGCGTTTTGTATGTTTAAGAAAATATTAGAGATTGCGTCAGCATTCTGTATTTTTTTTGGATTAATGTGCAAAATATTCCTGTAAGGTTATGTAATAGGAAATACTTCCGGATTATCCGGTGAATAGAATTATTCTGCACACATGCGCAGACTTTTGCCATGAATGTGTATAAGCTGTATTTAATTAGAATAATAATTGCGTATGTTTGTTATAGCATGGTAGAATATCAAAGAATTGATTTAGCTGTTTGATTTATGGTTTGATGCAGGACACTTGGGACAAAAGTCATGAGATTAATCCGGCGCTAAGTCTTGCAGTAGTTCAACTTGAGAATTGACACAATTGTGATGGAGGAATAAAACGCAAATGATTTATACTGTAACATTTAATCCGGCTCTGGATTACATTATTAAACTGGATGAACTAAAAACCGGTGAGGTGAATAGAAGCAGGTCGGATACAGTCTGTTGTGGAGGAAAAGGTATAAATGTATCAATTATACTTAATAATATAGGTGTGGATACAGTGGCTCTTGGTTTTGTCGCAGGTTTTACAGGCAAGGCTATAGAGGAAAGAGTGAGCGAACTTGGGGTAAAGACAGATTTTATTACATTGCAGAATGGTATGAGCAGAATAAATGTAAAACTTAAGGCAGATGAAGAGACAGAGATAAATGGAAGAGGACCTGATATATCAAGTGAAGAGCTTAATGAACTGTTTGAGAAGCTTAAAAAGCTTGAAGAGGGAGATTGCCTTGTGCTTGCAGGAAGCATACCGGCGTCACTTCCAACAGATATATATGAAAAAATTATGAAGCGTCTTTCAGATAAAAAAATAGATATTGTAGTAGACGCAACGAAAGATTTGCTTCTTAATGTACTAAAATACCATCCGTTTCTTATAAAGCCGAATAATCATGAACTGGGAGAAATGTTTGGTGTAGTTCTGGAAACAGATGAAGAAATAATAGAATACGCCGGAAAATTACAGAAAATGGGTGCAAGAAATGTGCTTGTTTCTATGGCAGGAGATGGAGCTATCCTTATTACAGAAAACGGTGAATTGTATAGGATAGGTGCACCTGACGGAAGTGTGGTGAATTCTGTTGGGGCAGGTGATTCCATGGTGGCAGGATTTTTGGCAGGCTATTATAAGGAACATGATTACGTTAAGGCTTTGAAGCTTGGAACTGCGGCAGGAGCTGCGACAGCATTTTCAGAAGATTTGGCTGATGGTAAGAAAATAGAGGATATATATAATAGAATATAAAGGAGCATATTAATATGGTATCACATACAGTTAAGGTTATTAATGCACAGGGATTTCATATGAGACCGGCAGGGATATTTGCAAAGGAAATGACCAGATTTAAATCAAGTGTGACTATTGAATTTAACGGCAAAAAAATCAATGCAAAGAGTGTTATGCTTATTATCGCAGCATGTATTAAATGCGATGCAGAAATTACTATTGAGTGTGATGGTGAAGATGAGGAAGCAGCACTTGCAAGAGCTGTAGAACTTATTGAATCGGGTATAGGTGAATAAATAAATGTTCTTTAAATATACAAATGGGAAAATGGTGCTCGGAAACGGGTGCCTTTTTCTGAAATAGGGAGGTCAGGTGAGTATATGTATAAGGGAATAGGAGGTTCTGCCGGATATGGGGTTGGCAGAATCGTAGTAATAAGCAATGGAAAACCGGAATATGTCCGTCGTACTGTAAGGAATACAGACAGCGAGTTAAAAAGATTTGAGGAAGCTGTAGAAATATTTGCAGAGAAGACACAGAAGATGGCCGACAGCATGAGAAATAAGGTAGGAGATTATAATGCAGAGATATTGGAAGGACATATAATGCTGCTTAATGACCCTTGCATGCAGGATGAAATGAAAAATCTTATTAATATGGGAGAGTGCGCGGAAACAGCAGTTGACAGTGTTTGTGATATGTTTGAGGACGTGTTTTCTTCTGCTGATGATGAACTTACAAAGCAAAGGGCTGCTGACATATGTGATATAAGAATAAGACTTTTGAGGATACTTACCGATACACCTGATGTTGATATAGCGAATGTGCCAAAGGGTACTATAATAGTGGCAAGGGATATTACACCATCGATGACAGCCGGAATTGTTAAAGAAAATGTAGAAGGTATAATTACAGAACTTGGAGGAAAAACATCACATTCAGCTATTCTTGCAAGAGCACTTGGGATACCGGCAGTTCTCTCTGTGAAGGGAATTGTATCGGCAGTATCAGATGGTATGACGGCTGTTATAGATGGCAATGAGGGAATATGTATTCTTGAACCATCAGAAAAAGAATGCATGGAATATATGGATAAAAAAGCAGATTTTATAAAGGCTAAAGAAGCACTCATAGCATATAAGGGTAAGGATACCACGACAAAGGATGGTATAAGTATTCATTTATATGGAAATATCGGCAATCCGGATGATGCTTTGAAGGTGATTGAAGGTGACGGGGAGGGAATAGGTTTATTCAGAACAGAGTTCCTGTTTATGGGAAAGAATGAGCTGCCCTCTGAAGAAGAGCAGTTTGAGGCATATAAGTCTGTAGCAGAAACAATGAAGGGAAAAGATGTGATTGTAAGAACTCTTGATGTAGGAGGGGATAAGGATATACCTTATCTTGGACTCAGAAAAGAGGAAAATCCATTCCTGGGTTTCAGGGCAGTCAGATATTGCCTTGCTAATGAAGAATTATATCGCATTCAGCTTAAAGCTCTTTTGAGAGCGAGTGCGTATGGCAAGATTAAGATTAT
>JBJEMQ010000397.1:0-3300 GCA_051879755.1 Coprococcus sp.
CTTCTGACATATCTTTAAATGCCATTGCCTTGTCTATATATGACATAGCTCTGTTCGCAGCAGATATATGTCCTGATGCTGCAAGATCAGTTTTCATTCCTGCCTTTTCTTCAGATATTATCTCTTTAAGACGCTTTTTGTCATCTATCTTAGAGGTCTTCAATATTTCCTCTATCAGAACTATTGCTTTTTTAAGCTTATCATACATAGCCTTTGTCTTTACCGAGAAATATGCAGTCATGCTCTTATTTACATTATTAAATGCACCTGTTGCAAATGCAATTCCGCCTGTATGAAAATTTATTTCATTTGACAACTCGCCATAACTGTAATTCTCAGTATCAACATATTTGAAAATTGCTGTAAGTAATGTTATATATGGAATAAACTCTTCATCAAGGTCATTTATCTTAAAGAAAAATTCCAGATAACCTATACCATTTGTAAATATATCATGATGAACTGCCGGTACTCCCGCAAGTTCCAGTTTTCTATTCTTCAACTTCTTTGCCTGTTTGTCTATATCAGATATATTAAGAAGCGGAACTTTCTCCATATCTTCTGCCGGTGATGGCTCCTCCTGATATTTCTTAAGCTCTTTTGTTGCCTTAACAAGCTCTTCAAGCTCCTCATCATTTAATGTTGCCTTAAATGCGGCAAGCTTTTCTCTTTCTGCCTGTTCATCTGCCTTATCAAGCCCCTTCTTTGGCTTCATAACAACTATTGCACCAAACTCATTATCAAGAAGTCTGTCTTTTATGAGTTTCTCAAAATAATCTGTTTTAAGTTCATCTTTAAGTTCTGCATATACCTCATTCATCTTGAAATATGTCAGAGCATCCCCGTCATACAACCAGCTGTTAAACGCATCAAGACCAAGCATAAGTCCTTTTGGATATCTTCCGAAATTTGCTTCCTTATGTTTAAATTCAAAATTGTTAATAGCTGCCTCTACCGACCTCTTATCCAGATTTTCAGAAGCTTGTTTCAAAGTAGTTTCAATTGTCTTTATAAACAAATCCTTATCTGATTCATTTGCATTTTTCGCAATAATTGAATATGAAGTCTGCTGTATTCCTCCATCAAATGAAGAGAATACATCCTCTCCTATACCTGCATCGACAAGAGCCTTTTTTAATGGTGCTCCCGGTGCATCCATAAGTGCATACTCAAGTATTGCCATGGCTGTGGACTGTTTTTTATCGAGGCTGCTGCCTATAACCTTACTATAAGCAAGATAAGTGCTGTTTTCTTCACTTTCATTTTCTGCTATGGAATAATATTTCTCCACATACTTCATATTGTCAAACGGAGTCTGAAGTGCTATGGCTGAATCTACCTCTCTATATTCATATTTAGACAAATATTCCTCATCTATATAGCGAAGTTCTTTTTCCATATCGCAGTCGCCATATAAATAAATATAACTGTTCGACGGATGATAATATGTCTGATGGAACTCCTCAAATCTCTCCTGTGTCAGAGTAGGAATTGCTTTCGGATCTCCACCTGATTCCTTGCTATATGGTGTATCCGGAAGCAGTGACATCTCTATGGCTCTGTATAACTGCTGTTCTGCCGATGAAAATACTCCTTTCATCTCATTATATACAACACCATTATAAGTAAGCTCTGACTCTGCCGACTCCAGTTCGTAATGCCAGCCTTCCTGACGCATAATCTCTGAATGTATATATATATTTGGATAAAATACCGCATCAAGATATACCTTCATCAGATTTTCAAAATCCTGATTGTTATATGCGGCTATAGGATATACTGTCTTATCTGAATATGTCATGGCATTTAGAAATGTATTTAACGAGCCTTTAGCAAGTTCTACAAATGGGTCTTTAACTGGATATTTCTTTGAACCGCAAAGTACTGAGTGCTCCAGTATGTGTGGAATACCTGAATCATCATATGGCGGTGTTCTGAAACCTATTGTAAATACTTTGTTTGTATCATCATTTTCAATAATAAGGACACGGGCTTTTGTTTTTATATGTTCTAATACATATCCCTTACCATTTACCTCTGATATTTCCTCAGAAGTAAGTATTCTGTAGTTTTCAAGTTCAGCTAAATTACTCAATTCTTATTTCTCCTTTACTTATAATCCTTTAAATCGAAGCTGTATGGAAGCAGTTCATTTAAAGTAACTATTTTATATTCATCTGATGATACAGCCATAATAATCGGCATATCACCATCACTAAACTCTGCAATAACCTGTCTGCATATCCCACAAGGAGAAGTATAGACAGCTTTTTCTGATTTCATACCGGCAGTCAGTGCTATTGCAGTAATAGATGTATTTCCTTCACTTACAGCTTTATATATTGCAGTCCTTTCGGCACAGTTAGTTGCTCCATATGAAGCATTTTCAATGTTACATCCCGAATATATCTTTCCATCATTTGCATATACCGCTGCGCCTACTGCAAATAAAGAATATGGAGCATATGCTTTTTCTCTTGCTTTAATAGCAGTATTAATCAATTCTTTTATAATAATGTTATTTACCATACAACTCCAATCCTCCATATAATTTCATATGGTACTACAAGTTATTATTTGCTAACAAAAATAAATATAAATGAATTACAGGTTAATTTCAACCATAACGTGAACTCCTCGTAAATATGTCGGCAGGTATTCACGTCTGTTTCACAGAATATGTTTTCATAATTGTAACTTTGGTGCCACTTTAGATAAAAAAATACCAACAGAAAACCTTTTATCACAATTCGGCTTTCTGTCGGTATAATTATAGTATCTATGTAATTTTAAATCAAGTTTATCCGAGTTCATGTTATGACTAAAGTCATGAACAATATACATTAAATCATAAAACTACAAGAAAATATCTCTGATATCTCAGCCAGAATAGAAGCACCTGCACTGATAACTATAATCGCCGGTATAAAAGATACTATGCTGCATACCAGTCCTGCAATTGCCATTCCCTTACCAGGTTTCTTACCTGCAAGTGAAACGCCGCCCATAATAAGACCTACAATTGCACATGGAATTGAAATATAATACCAGCAACATGAGAATACTATTGCAACAATACCTAATACCATTGATGCAATTGCCAGACCCTGACCAGATTCAGGCTGTGCATAACTCTGCTGTGCATATCCCTGCTGATTGTAACCTTGCTGTGCCTGACCATATCCCGGCTGTACATAACTCTGCTGTGTCTGATCATATCCCGGCTGTACATAACTCTGCTGTGTCTGATCATATCCCGGCTGTACATAACTCTGCTGTGTCTGATCATATCCCGGCTGT
>JBJEMQ010000397.1:3400-4789 GCA_051879755.1 Coprococcus sp.
GCCGCGAGCTCCTATCTCGCCTTCGCAGTGCCGCGAGCTCCTATCTCGCCTTCGCAGTGCCGCGAGCTCCTATCTCGCCTTCGCAGTGCCGCGAGCTCCTATCTCGCCTTCGCAGTGCCGCGAGCTCCTATCTCGCCTTCGCAGTGCCGCGAGCTCCTATCTCGCCTTCGCTTTGCTCAGGCTCGATATTTTCGCTCGCACTATGCCCATAAAAACAAAAGAACCCGATTGCAAATAAATTTGCATCGGGTTCTTTTGTTTTTATGGGCGCACTGCTCGCTTTTTTACATCATTCCCATGCCGCCGCCCATGCCACCTGCTGGCATTGCCGGAGCATCTTCTTTGATATCAGCTACAACAGATTCTGTTGTAAGGAATGTAGAAGCTACAGATGTTGCGTTCTGTAATGCGCTTCTTGTTACCTTAACAGGATCTATAATACCTGCTTCTATCATATTTACATATTCTTCTTTATATGCGTCAAAACCTACACCTACTTCTGACTCTTTAATCTTATTAATGATAACTGAGCCTTCAAGACCTGCATTTGCAGCAATATGATAAAGTGGAGCTTCCATAGCTTTAAGGACTACCTTTGCACCTGTCTTTTCGTCACCTTCAAGTGAACCAACAAGCTCTGCAACCTTCTTTGCTGCATGAATATATGCTGAACCACCACCTGAAATAATTCCTTCTTCAACAGCTGCTCTTGTAGCATTAAGCGCATCTTCCATACGAAGCTTTGCTTCCTTCATCTCTGTTTCTGTAGCTGCACCAACACGAATTACTGCTACACCACCTGCAAGCTTTGCAAGTCTTTCCTGAAGCTTTTCTTTATCAAATTCTGATGTTGTCTCTTCAAGCTGAGCCTTAATCAGATTTACTCTTGCCTCAATATCATCCTTTGTACCTAAGCCATCTACAATTACAGTGTTTTCCTTTGTAATCTTTGCACTCTTTGCACGGCCGAGATCGTCAAGAGTTGTATCCTTAAGATCAAGTCCAAGTTCCTCAGAAATAACTTTACCACCTGTAAGAATAGCAATATCCTGAAGCATTTCTTTTCTTCTGTCACCATATCCCGGAGCCTTAACAGCAACAACCTGGAATGTTCCACGAAGCTTATTTACGATAAGTGTTGTAAGTGCCTCACCCTCAATATCTTCAGCAATAATAAGAAGCTTTGCACCGCTCTGTACTATCTGCTCAAGAACAGGAAGGATTTCCTGAATATTTGAAATCTTCTTATCTGTAATAAGAATATATGGATTATCAAGTTCTGCTACCATTTTCTCCATATCTGTTGACATGTAAGCTGATACATATCCTCTGTCAAACTGCATACCTTCAACAAGGTCAAGCTCTGTCTTCATTGTCTTTGATTCCTCG
>JBJEMQ010000398.1:0-4767 GCA_051879755.1 Coprococcus sp.
AAATTGAAACTTCCATTGAAGCTGTAGAGACAAGACTGTATAATATTAAGCAGGAAAAGATATCCGGTGATAATGTGTATCAGTTCTTATTATTCTTTGATAAGCTCTATGACAGATTTACGGATATGGAGAAGAAGACATTCATGAAGAGCTTCCTTGAGGAAGTAAATATTTATGAAGCAGAACAAGAGGATGGAAGGATTCTGAAGAGTCTCAAGTTCCGTTTTCCTGTATTTTTCAATGATCAGGAATTGTACGAATTGGATTGGGACAACGAAAGTACTTTGACGAAAACGGACGCAAGGTTATGAATACGGTATGGCTGGATGTTCCGGGTATACGAGATGGGGATTATATGGAATGTTATACCGGGTCAGACAATGATGCGTTATTCTTAGATTATAATGTAGCTACTATCATGACTTCAGTTTTCGGAAGTAATAGTGATAAAATGAAAACGACGGGGAATCAGTACTTAGGGGGGCAAAACGTATATGAAAAAAATATTATTGACTGTTCTGGGGATATTTTTGTCTGTGTTCGGAGGCGGAATGCTTGTTTGTTGTATGTATGGTGCGATTGCAGATGAATTTCAACCGATTCATGTGTATCTATCCCTATTCTTTTCCTTTGGTGTAATTTTAGCCTCTGGAATTGTAATGATATATCTTGGTCATAAAAACAATGTGAAATCAAAAGAGGCTGTTGACGACAATCATACGCCTGTTCAAACGCCGGACAAGAAAACTGTGAAAATACTTTTACAGGAGTTACAGAAGCGGACCAGTCAGGATTCAATCAAAATTCAGATAGAGGAAAACAGAAAGCCAACACTTTTTGAAAGTAAAATAGGTGGCATCCCTTATTGGGATAAGGAGAGAGAATATCCGAAGGCTTCCGATGGAAGCAAGCTGATGCTGCTGGCACAGATGAATCTGAATGAGCTACCTGAAAACCAGATGCTTCCAAGGACAGGCATACTGCAATTTTTTATACTGTGTGACAGAAACTATGGCATGTCTATTCAGGAAAGCGGCTATCCCAATAATACATATCAGGTGATATATCACGAAAAAATAGATGAAAGTATTACAGAAGCGGATGTGCTTTCTATTGTAATAAAGACAACCAGAGATTTGGAAAAAGAGGATAAGAGCGTAAACCAACGGGATAGCAGCTGTTTTCCTGTACGGGGAGAATACGCAGTTTCCTTCGAGATGGAAAAAGCATATATGAATGACTGTGATGTAAGGTGTGATGGATTGCTGCATAAGATTGCAGGGGAGCTTGGCGTTGAATTGGACAGCAGATTAGAATTTTATCAAATGTTTGACGAGTATGATAAAAAATATGTGGACATCCATGAATCCACATATGGACACCGGATGTTTGGATATCCACATTTCAGACAGTGGGATCCGAGAGGTGTAAAGGCTGCGGATTATTATGATACCCTGCTGTTTCAGCTTGATTCGGATTACTGGAAGAATCAGTGGCGCATTCTGTGGGGCGATGCGGGTGTCGGTGCGTTCTTTATCAATAGTAAAAAATTAGAGGAACTGGATTTTGGCGATGTACTGTATAGTTGGGACTGTTGTTAATGATGGTATGAATTATTTGGAAGGATTGAAATAAATGGATAAAGCAATATCAACCTATGAGGAATTGTATTCTGCTTTGCTTTCACTGGATAACAAACATATAATGTATAAGAAGGATGATGCGTGTTTTTGTATTAAACTGGATGAAGAATACGACATTACTATCTACAATAATAGGGATGGAGAAGTTTATTTGGAATATAATGCAAAAGGAAAACAGCTTACCCACTATCATCCTGATTATAAGGAAGCTTATGAAGATTTAGCAGATGTGATAAGGAATCCGGAAAAAGAACTGGAACGCTTAAAAAAGGATGCAGAGGCTAGTAAAAAAGCAACATATGGATGGGGTGCAACCATACTGATTTTGATAGCTCTTTTGTTAGTGGCTGCATGGCTGTTCAGTGGAGAAAAGTAGTGAATAAAATTATGAATAAGAAGGTTAAAGTATTATGAAGATAGAAATAAAAAATCGTCAACTGTGGTTAGGACCATTTCTTTGTAATCCACCAACACTTGAAGCAGATAAAGATGGCAATAAAGTGATTATTCGACGATTATGTTTTGGTCCATTGGAAGTATATGAATGGGGATTAAATGAAAAAGGAGAACCTTACGAGAAATACGAATGGTGCGAAAATGATTTGTACGAAGATGATAATTATTCCAAAGTAATCACGAGAGAAGAATTTATTAAAGAAATTGATCATATGAAAAAAGTAATAAAGGATACAGAGTTTGTATCATGGCTTGAAATATACGAGGAAGCAGTTAGGCAGATTAGTGCCTAAGTTCCTATTTTATTTACTGGCGGGGGAAGAATAGATGGCAACATGGAGTGGAATGAGAGCCAAATTAGAAAAAGAATATTTGGCTGAGTGTTTAAGAGGGCATATCCAGTATTTTGCAACAAGTTATAGCAGATGTCCTGATCATGAAGGTCGAGCTGCAATTATGCTTGATGGAAAGGAAATTATATCTGGTGGATACTATAATAATTGGGTCAAAGCATCAGAGTTTCCTCACGATGAAAAATACGAACAGAGAATGACGTATGAAATGGCGTTCATGGATGATACAGCTATGCAGTTAGGAGTTTTTGATCAGAGGAGTTTTTACGAGGCTTTTGATATATTCGATAATCAAAGTGTTGAAAAGAGCCTAGAAAGTGATAATATGCTTGTTCGTATTATGGCAGTTATGGATAGGCGAGTTGGAAAACGACGACTCAAATTGATTAAAGAGACAATTGCTGACCAAGAGCCAATTTTTAAAGAATTTTTTGCAATTAGAGCAGAAGCTGAGAGGATTTAAAGTTTCAGTTTTGTTGTACAAATTAGTAGGCTGATGATGAATTATGAGCTTTGAAGCTATGATTAAGTAAAAATGATGAAAACTATTTTGTGACAGTTCTTAATATTGAAAGGAGTATAGTACTATGGCGAAGCGAAAGACGTTACCAAAAGATTTTGAACAACTGGTAGAGACTGGAAATGAGCAGGAAATCAAAAATGTATTCGAAAAATGCGACATCAATGCATATGGAGGATACAATAAAGGAAATGCCTTTGAGTTTCTTATATCCGAAAGCATGATGCGATGGCTGATGGAACAGGGAGCGGATATTAATTACGTAGATACATATGGCTATACTCCACTGTTGTATCATGCAGGACATAAGTATGCAGAAGAACAGGCCATTTCCTTGGTGAAGCTTGGGGCAGATATCTTTGCAACACAAGGATGGAATCGGGAGACTGTTTTGCATAAAGCTGTTTCTGCCGGAAGTCTTAATCTGGTAAAGTGTCTTTTAGAGGCAGGTGCAGATGCAACTGTGACGGATGCAAATGGGGATATCCCGTTGGAACATGCATTTCGTTGTGCAATGACATTTGACCTTATTAAGCTGGAGCTGGTCACAGCGTATCTGTTAGAAGAGGGAATACCGGTAACAGAAAGGTTACAGAATTATATGCAGAAGGTTGCAGAGGATATTGAGTTCCGCAGAAAAGACTTAAATCCAGAATATATAGATGAATTAGATCATGCGATGAATCATTTGTATGAGTTGTTGCATGTAAAACCGGTTCCGAAACGAGTATTGTATGATGGGAAGACTCGGATTGAAATTCATGCAAAAAGCTGGCAGAAGCAGCATGCAGAATTATGGAATTTGTTGGTCCCAGGCTCGGGACATGCAGGTACTGTACAGGGAGAGGTTGTTCGTTGGAACGATTATACTTGAAAATGATGAGCTTATATTTATAGAGAATTAATAATCCCTATTTTGAGGAAGAAGAGCTATGATTAAAAGGAAGACAAATTATATTATTTTAATTTTGACAATTGTATTGTTGTTTGTGACAGGGTGTGCGCTATCAGGAGTATCAAAAGTATATAAATACAGAACCACCGGAGATGATATAGTTGAGGATTTCTATCTTGAAAAAACAGAGTATTATTCAGATAAGGTTGTGATTTACTGGAACGGAACAATCAATAACATAGATAAGTATAGTTTTTCTGATGCATTTGAAATAAAAGGAAATACTCTTGTTTTGAAAACAGATAAGCCAGAAGACTTTACTTCGTTTTATATGTTTTATGCTGATTTTGATTATAAATTTCGCTATCTTGACAGTGACCAATATGCATGCATATGTACAGTTATGGATTCAGAAGGTGGCTTGCATTATAGTGGAAGCATAGATCACTATTATACTGAAGAAGAGAAAGGAAAGCAAAAAGAACAGGCTCAAGAGAGAGAAAATGAGCAGAAAGAATTGTTTGAAAAGCTTGAAGGAACCTGGAATAGTGACGATGGAGAGTATTTTATAGTTTATAAAGATGATGATTATTCTATTCAATATTATGTAGATGAAAGGGAAGGAACTGAAACACCGATATTTTTTCAGGACTATTTATATGTAAATGAAAATAGGATAGCTATTTCGTATATTGATGGACCGTTTGATGCGTGTTTTGAAATTATTTTATCGGAGGATGGTCAATCATTTGAGTACAATAGCAAGGTGTTTTATAAGGGATTGTGATAATCTGATTACAGTATAGAATAAGCACCCAGTTCTTATGTTTTTGTGCATACTAAATGGGCATCTGAAAATAGTGTGCGAGACTAAATTCCACATGCCTTATGTGCAAGACT
>JBJEMQ010000399.1:0-4760 GCA_051879755.1 Coprococcus sp.
CCGACCCACGGCTTAGAAGGCCGTTGCTCTATCCAGCTGAGCTACGGACACATTTCATATTTTCACTATGCTAAATTAGCGAAAATAAAGAGCGGGTGATGGGAATCGAACCCACGTATCTAGCTTGGAAGGCTAGTGTTCTACCATTGAACTACACCCGCATAATTGCTTAACAGTGTTTGTATTGTGTTTTAAATCGGGGTGACAGGATTCGAACCTGCGACCTCTTGATCCCAAATCAAGCGCTCTAGCCAAGCTGAGCCACACCCCGCAAGGCGTATTGCTTATGACTTTTTTTATGTCACATCTCTGACGCAAGACCTATTATATATAAACTACTTTCAAATGTCAACAATTATTTTTATTTTTTTTAAAAATCTTTTTTGCACCTTATTTACAATAGCAGATTCGATTAAAATGTGGTCTTGTTCCCCCTATTTGTCTTATTTAAAAAATTTGATATTCATTTTGTGCTGTGCTATTATATGTGCACAACTATAGGAGCGTGAATGATAATATGAATAATTTTGTTTTTAGTATAAATGCAACCATACCTATTTTCCTTATGATTCTATTGGGATGGTTTCTTATGAAAATTCATCTTATTACGGAGGAATTTGCAGAAGTTGCAAATAAGTATGTATTTAAGATAGCACTTCCGGTAATGCTTTTTAAAGATATAGCCACAACATCAATCTTAAAAGATATGAATATAAAATTTGTGCTGTTCTGCTTTTTTGGAACGATTGCCATGTTTATATTAGTATGGCTAATTGCTGTTATTTATTGTAAAGAAAAAAACATGAGAGGAGCATTTGCACAGGGGGCAGCAAGGGGAAGTGCAGCCATACTGGGAGTGGCATTTGTAGAAAATATATGCGGAAATTCAGGTATGGCACCGCTGATGATTGTGGCTGCCGTACCATTATTTAATATAATCTCTGTTATTATGCTTACATTTGGTGGTAATGAAAGAGTCAGTGGTGGTAAAGGGATAAAAAAGGCATTTATAAATATACTTAAAAATCCGATTATTATAGGAATCATACTTGGAATTCCTTTTTCAGTATTTGACATAGATATTCCGGCCATACCGATTAGAACTATAAATTATATTGCCCAGACAGCTACACCTATAGCACTTATTGCTGTAGGAGCAGGATTTAGCAGTAAGCAGGCACTTGGCAGATTGAAACCGGCAATTGTTGGATCGTTAATCAAGCTTGTAGTGCTTCCGGCGTTATTTGTTATGTTTGCCATATGGCTTGATTTTAGTCCAAGCGAAATAATCGCTGTTCTTATTATGACAGGTGCGCCATCTACTGTGTCTGGATATGTAATGGCGAAGAATATGAATAATGATGCTGTGCTGGCATCTAATCTGATTGTGCTGACTACATTGTTATCATCAGTAACACTTACTATATGGGTATTCATATTAAAATCTCTAGGATATGTATAATGAGTATTATGATACGATAAAAGTTTTAACGTAAGAAAAAACTTACGTTAAGATAGTGAAAAAGCTTTTAATAGAGATTTACATAAAACTTATTTAGAAAATAAAATAGAAGAATGTAGAAGGAGAAAAATAATGGACAGCATTGATTACAAAATATTGAAATGTCTTAAGGATAATGCAAGGCTTACTGCTTCGGCGATAAGTGAAGGGATTAATTTATCTGTTTCTGCTGTTATTGAAAGAATAAAGAAAATGGAGACAAGCGGTATCATCAAAGGATACACTATAGAGGTTGACCAGAAAAAACTCGGGAATGAAATGGTGGCAATCATGGAGGTGGGGCTTAAGCATCCTAAGTATTATGATGAATTTGTCAGTCTCATTAAGAAGAATGAAAGTATAGTAGCCTGTTTTTATATGACAGGGGATTTTGATTTTATACTTAAAATTGTTACTGATTCAGCAGCAGGACTTGATGAAGTGTACAAATTTGTAAAAGGATATGAGGGCGTATCTGCTACAGAGACTCATTTTGTACTTAAAACTGAGAAAGACGAAGTATCTGTTATTCCGGAGGTAGAATGCGATGAATAATATTATATTAACAGGAATGCCGGGGGCTGGAAAAAGCACTATAGGAGTTTTGTTGGCAAAGGTACTTGGCTATGGATTTGCAGATGCCGACTTGCTGATACAGGAACAATATGGCAAGTTGTTGTGCGAACTTATTGCTGAACATGGTGATGAAGGTTTTTTGCAAATAGAAAATCAGGTTAACCGGGATATTGCACTTACACATACTGTTATAGCAACAGGAGGCAGTGCAGTATATTGTCGGGAAGCTATGGAAAAGTATAGGGCAAATGATACAATTGTTTATATTAAACTGCCATATGAGGAGATAGAAGCAAGACTTGGAAACATAAAGAGGAGAGGTGTTGTATTAAAGGAAGGGCAGACATTGAAATCCTTATATGATGAAAGAATTCCTTTATATGAGAAATACGCACATATAATAGTTAATGCAGAAGGTCTTGGCATAGAGGAGCTAATGGATTCTATAGCAGGATTATTAATGATACATGAAAAATATTAACAGAATAAATATTACAAGAAGAAACCATCATGAACAAAGTGAATGATTCAGGATGGCTTTGGCGATTCACCACCGAAACGAAGTGAGTGGTGATACATATTGAGGAGGATTGTGTGATGGAAGTATTGAAAATGTTGGGGCAGATTGCATTGCTCATTATTGGTTTTGTATTTCTTATTAAAGGCGCAGATTTATTTGTAGATGGGGCTTCTAAGATTGCAGTAAAGTGCAATATACCGGAGATGATTGTTGGACTTACCATAGTTGCACTTGGTACAAGTGCTCCTGAAGCGGCAATAAGCATAAAGGCTGCATTCTCAAATGATGCCGGAATGACCGTAGGTAATGTGTTGGGCAGTAACATACTTAATGTACTTCTTATACTTGGAATTTCATCATTATTTGCAGCATTGCCTATTAAAAAGAATACACTTCGTATAGATATTCCGGTTGTTATAATTATATCTGTATTGATGTTATGTCTGGGATATTTTGATGGAACTCTCGGCCGGATAGATGGTGTAATATTCTATGTAATTCTTATCGCATTTATAATATACCTTGTTATATCTGCCAAAAAGGGCAGTAGTGATAGTGAAACTATTAAAGTAACAGAGAAAGATACTACTTTAAAACTTATTCTGTTTATTATTCTGGGCGCAGCACTCATTGTGGTAGGCAGTAATTTTACGGTAAATGCCGCATCGGCAATAGCATTAAAATGTGGAATGACTGAGAGACTTATAGGTCTTACAATAGTAGCATTTGGAACATCTCTTCCGGAGCTTGTTACATCATGTACAGCAGCAAAAAAGGGACAGACTGATATAGCAATAGGCAATATAGTAGGAAGTAATATATTCAATATTTTATTTGTTGCAGGTACAACGACACTTATTACACCTGTTACGTTTGAAAAAGACTTCCTTATAGATGGAATAGTTGCTGCGGCTTCTGCTGTATTACTGTTTGTATGTTGTCTGAAGAATAAGAAGCTTACTAAAACCGGTGGTATAGTAATGCTGGTGTGCTATGCAGCATATTTTGCATTTATTATGTATAAAAATTATGCATAATTATAATATGAAAGGAACTTATAATTATATAGATTGACGCATATTACAAATCCCTATATAATAGACTATATTGCTTTAAAACATAAACGCTTTATTGCAGTAAAGAAAAATGTATTGGGAGGGTATTATGGCACTAAAGATTATTATGCTTGCCATTTTTTTCGGAGTAATGATTGGTGTAGGTTTTTACTCCAGAAAGCAGGCAACGGATGTTAATGGATTTGTACTTGGAGGAAGGTCTGTAGGACCATGGCTTACTGCATTTGCATATGGAACATCATATTTTTCAGCGGTTATTTTCATAGGATATGCAGGACAGTTCGGATGGAAGTATGGTATTGCTTCAACATGGATTGGTATAGGAAATGCGGTTCTTGGTTCTCTTATCGCATGGGCTGTTCTTGGAAGAAGAACAAGGCTTATCACTCAGAAACTTGATTCAAGAACAATGCCGGAGTTCTTTGAGAAGAGATACAACAGCAAATCACTGAAGCTTATTTCTTCATTGATTATATTTGTATTTCTTATTCCATATACAGCATCTCTGTATAATGGACTTTCAAGACTTTTTGGCATGGCATTTAATATTGACTATAAAGTGTGTGTTATAGTTATGGCAGCTCTTACAGGTATATACGTAATAGTTGGTGGATATATGGCTACAGCCATAAATGATTTTATACAGGGACTTATTATGCTGGTGGGCATAGTTGTTGTTATTGGTGCTGTGCTTAATAATTATGGTGGACTTACAGGTGCTCTTGATAAGCTTGCGAATGTTCAGGACGCGGCAGTTTCTAACACACCTGGTATATTTGCTTCATTCGTGGGACCGGACATATTTAATCTGATGTGTGTGGTTATATTAACATCGCTTGGTACATGGGGACTTCCTCAGATGGTGCAGAAGTTCTATGCAATAAAGGATGAAAAATCTATTAAGACAGGTACTATTGTATCAACGATATTTGCAGTTATAGTTGCGGGCGGCTGTTATTTCCTTGGAGGTTTTGGAAGACTTACAAATACTGATGTAGCAGCAGAGGGATATGATGCTATTGTTCCGCATCTTTTGGAATGTCTGCCATCAATACTTATTGGACTTGTTGTTATTTTGGTTTTATCT
>JBJEMQ010000400.1:0-4733 GCA_051879755.1 Coprococcus sp.
TGCATGTAAATATTATTGCCATTTCACGTCTCCTATAAGAAGATATCCTGATTTGCAGATACATCGTATCATAAAGGATAATATACATGGACGACTTGATGATAAGCGTATAAGTCATTATGAAGCAATACTTGATAAGGTTGCTGATGACAATTCAAAAAAAGAGCGACGGGCTGAAGAAGCTGAACGTGAGGTTGAAAAACTGAAAAAGGTAGAGTATATGTCAGCTCATAAGGGAGAAATATTTGAGGGTATTATTTCAGGTGTTACAAGCAGAGGTATATATGTAGAGCTGCCAAATACCATAGAAGGATTTGTGAATGTGTCGAATATGTATGACGATTATTACTGTTTTTCGCAGGATGAATATGCTATGATAGGAGAGGTAACAGGTAAAAAATATTCTATAGGTGATAAGGTAAAAGTTAAAGTAAAGGGAACTGATAAATTAACAAGAACGATAGATTTTTGCGATTTGACGCATAACAATAGTGACTTAAGTCGTGAGATGAATGTAAAAAAGAAATTAAATTGACCGGGTTGCTCTTGAAAAATTCATATGAGGGAGATGAGTTAGTTGGCAAAGGAAAAAGGAAACAGAATAATCGCGAATAATAAAAAGGCATATTATGATTATTTTATAGAGGAAACATATGAGGCAGGAATTGCGCTTGCAGGTACGGAGGTAAAATCCTTAAGACAGGGGCATTGCAGTATAAAGGAAGCATTTATAGGAATAGATAAAGGTGAAGTATATATACATCATATGAATATAAGTCCATATGAGAAGGGAAATATATTTAACCGAGACCCGCTGCGAACCAGAAAACTGTTACTGCATAAATATGAAATAAATAAGCTGGCAGGGCAGCAGAAGGTAAAAGGATATACTATTGTTCCTTTAAAGGTATATCTCAAAGATGGACTTATGAAGGTTGAAATAGGTCTTGCCAGAGGTAAGAAGTTATATGACAAGAGGCAGGAAATAGCCAAGAAAGATGTAAAACGTGAGGCTGAAAAAGAATTTAAAATAAGAAATTTAGGATAACTATAAAAATTTTGTGAAATATTAGCATTATTTAAATATATATGTTATACTACCTTAAGAAATTGAGAAGAAACCATCATGAAAGAATTGAATGATATTAGGATGGTTCCGATGACGTACCGCCAGAACGAAGTGCGGGGGAGAGACATTAGATAGAGGAGGACTTATATTGTGAGTCAGAGTAAAGTTGAGAGAAGAAAATATGAGAAAAAAAATAGAGCAGCTATAATGAAAAAACAGAAAATTAAAAAAGCTGCAGCAATAACCTTAACAGTTATAATTATACTTGGTATATTTGGTGGAACAGTTGGCTATCAGATATATAAAGCTATGCCAAAGTATGTTAAAGCAGATAAGTTGGAAAGTGTTGTAGAAAATACATGGAAATCTAATGGTTATGAAGGCATACTTCCTGCTACAGCTACAGATGCTGAGGAAGAAACAGCCGGTGAAGATACATCAGATGCTGAGGATACTTCAAGCGAGGATACTTCATCAGAAGAAGCAGCACCGGAAGAAAATGAAGCAGAATAAGCTCATATGAAAAATCAGTCAAAATAATAAGGGGTTGACTGGTTTCGACAGGGGTTTTGAAGCTATGGAAGCCATCCGTGGTCCGGAGCCACGATAAAAGCCGGAAATTAAAAATAAACGCTAACGATAATTTAGCTTACGCTGCCTAGTTGCAGCTGCTGCCTTTAGGGTCCACCGAGCCCTTAAGATGCAGTATCATCCTTCGGTAAACTCTTTTATGTAAGCTTTGCCATAGAAGAAAATTCATGAAGCTACCAAGGCTTATAGCATGTTAGTGGGCGATAAGCCAAGGGAATGATAAAACACTGACTGTGATGGAAGAAACCGTAGTGAATGGGCTCTTGGACGGGGGTTCGACTCCCCCCAGCTCCACTACTTGTGGTAAGGAGGAACCCGGCTTGCCGGGAGGATTCCTTTAATTATTTTTTCCTTGCAAATCATAATAGTATGTGTTATATTATATGAGTTGTGAAAAATGAGATGGTCCTCTGTGCCATATGGCAGTAAGAACATCTGAATATTAAGGAGGTCACACAAATGAATAGCGATTACATTAAGAATCTTGAAGCTTCACAGATGAAAGCAGAAGTTGATGAGTTCTCAGTAGGTGATACTGTAAGAGTTCATAACAAGATTAAAGAAGGTAACAGAGAAAGAATTCAGATTTTTGAAGGAACTGTTATCAAGAGACAGGGCGGAAGCAACAGAGAAACATTTACAGTAAGAAAGTTCTCAAATGGTTGTGGTGTTGAGAAGACATGGCCTGTACATTCACCTTTCGTTGAGAAGATTGAAGTTGTAAGAAAAGGTAAAGTTAGAAGATCTAAGATTTACTACTTACGTTCAAGAGTTGGTAAGGCAGCAAAGGTTAAAGAGCTTGTTAAATAATGATATAGTATTTACAGGTAACAGAAAATGGCTGGGGTGCATTTGCTCCAGCCATTTTTTGAAAATATAGGGGATATAGAAGTGAGTGAAAGAAAAGAAAGAATTCGCCGTATCAGAAGAGACAGACGCAGACAACGCAAAAAGGAGCGTTCCTTTAAGAAAACTGTAAAGAATATCCTTAGCTGGTTGATTTCTATATTGGCGGCTGCGATAGTAGCCTATGGCTTTGTGGCATTTATGTTTCAGTCAGTTTATATGGTTGGTTCGTCTATGAGTCCAACAATAATTGATAAAGAAAAATGTATAGTAAATAAGCTGGTATATGTGATTGGAAAACCGGAAAGATTTGATATAGTTGCATATAGAACCATAGAAAATTCAGAATCTTATTATGATATAAAACGTGTTATTGGTCTTCCGGGAGAGACTGTTTTAATTGCAAATGGAAATGTCTATGTAAATGGAAATCCTATTCCGGGAATACCTATAGAAGATTATATATTTACTGCCGGACTTGCCGAGAAAAAAATAACACTTGGAGATGACGAATATTTTCTGTTGGGCGATAATGTAAATAACAGTCAGGACTCCAGATATCTTAATATTGGAAATATTAAGGAATCAGAAATATTAGGAAGGATAAAAAAATAATGAATATTCAGTGGTACCCAGGTCATATGACAAAGGCAAAGAGAATGATGCAGGAGAATATAAAACTCATAGATATTGTTATTGAGCTTGTAGATGCTCGCATACCATTTTCAAGCAAAAATCCTGATATAGATGAACTGGCAAAAAATAAATACAGACTCATTCTTTTGAATAAAGTAGATTTGGCAGATGACAGTGTTACATCAAAATGGGAGGAATATTATAGGGAAAAAGGCTTCTATGTTGCCAAAATCAATGCACGTTCAGGAAATGGAATGAAGGGTATAGATAGTATTGTACAGGAGGCATGCAAGGAGAAAATAGAAAGAGACAGAAAACGTGGAATTATAAACAGACCTATAAGAGCCATGATAGTAGGTATTCCTAATGTAGGCAAGTCTACATTTATCAACTCCTATGCAAAAAAAGCTTGTACTAAGGTTGGAAATAAGCCGGGTGTAACAAAGGGAAAACAGTGGATAAGATTAGGCAAAAATATAGAACTTCTTGATACTCCTGGTATACTATGGCCAAAGTTTGATGATGAGGCTGTAGGTTTAAAACTCAGCTATATAGGTTCAATTAATGATGAGATATTAAATATTACAGATATTGCATGTGAATTAATAAAATTTATACACAATAACTATTGTAATATAATTGCTGAAAGGTATAAAATTGAAGAAAGTGATGATGCTGTAGCGATGTTGTCTGATATAGCGGAGAAAAGGGCCTGTGTAAAAAAAGGTGGAGAACTGGATATTGATAAGGCAGCGGCATTGTTACTTGATGATTTCAGAGCAGGTAAATTAGGAAGAATATCCCTTGAATTGCCAAATAGAAAATAGGATGGATATAAATATATGAGTGAAGAAAAAAGCAGAAGTGAAGCTTTAGATGAGATATTTCAGGATGACCCTGCAAAAAAAGCACGGGAAAAAGAGATAGAGAAGCTTACAAAAAAGAGAGAAAAAGCTCTTGCAAAAGCAGCTGCAAAGAAAGAAAAGAGACGACCTGAGGAAGAAGAGGAAGAACAATCTGAAGAAGATATAGATCAACTCGATGATAAGGCGT
Organism: Coprococcus sp.; assembly: GCA_051879755.1. GTDB lineage: Bacteria > Bacillota > Clostridia > Lachnospirales > Lachnospiraceae > Coprococcus. The sequence continues at coordinate 4,196 of JBJEMQ010000400.1, forward strand.
TAAAAAAGAAAATAAAAAAAGAAAAAAAGAAAAAAGAAAAAGAAGACCCGGAAGATATAAATATAGTTAAGGAGCTTATAGAGCTTGCTGTATATATTGCTATTGTAATTGGGATATGCTGGCTTGTGCTTACATTTGTAGGCCAGAGAACAGAAGTAGATGGTGAGTCAATGAGTGACACCCTTCATACAAATGACAGTTTGTGGATTGATAAGCTGTCTTATCGTTTACACGACCCTGAAAGATATGACATAGTAGTATTTCCATATGATGAAGAGGATGACACCTATTATATAAAGCGTATTATAGGATTACCTGGTGAAACTGTATATATAGATGAAGATGGTATAGTATATATTAATGATGAAGTCCTTTCTACAGATGTATACGGGAAAGAACCAATAGACCCTTCTAAGCGTGGACTTGCTGTAGAACCTATAACTTTGGGAGAAGATGAATATTTTGTTATGGGAGATAACAGAAATAATAGCAGAGACAGCAGATTATCTGATGTTGGAAATATTAAAAAGGATGAATT
>JBJEMQ010000401.1:0-4730 GCA_051879755.1 Coprococcus sp.
CAAATTTTGCATTTTTTAAATTGAGCTTTCCATCTTTTGTATATACATGCGCATGTCTGCCATTTCTTGACGGATATACACAATCAAAAAAATCCACGCCTCTGTCAACTGCCTCAAGTATATTGACCGGAGTACCGACCCCCATAAGATACGTTGGCTTATCTTCGGGAAGATGTGGTACAGTTACATCAAGTATATGATACATCTCTTCTGTCGTCTCTCCAACAGCCAGTCCACCTATTGCATATCCCGGGAGGTCCATTTCACTTATACGCTTTGCATGGTCGATACGTATATCATCATATATAGCACCTTGGTTTATACCAAATAGTAATTGATTTTTATTAATTGTATCAGGAAGAGCATTAAGTCTTGCCATTTCTGTTTTACATCGTTCAAGCCACCTTGTTGTTCTCGCTACAGAATTTTCAACATAATTTCTGTCAGCAAGTGCAGGAGCACATTCATCAAATGCCATAGCAATGGTAGATGCCAGATTAGACTGTATCTGCATACTTTCTTCCGGTCCCATAAATATCTTTCGACCGTCAACATGTGAATTGAATGTAACACCTTCTTCTTTTATCTTTCTAAGTCCGGCAAGAGAAAATACCTGAAATCCACCCGAATCCGTCAGAATAGGTCTGTCCCAATACATAAACTTATGTAAGCCACCAAGCTCTTTCACCACACGGTCACCGGGTCTTACATGAAGATGGTATGTATTTGAAAGCTCTATCTGGCAGCCTATTTCTTTCAAATCTGTTGTAGCGACAGCACCCTTTATCGCCGCAGCTGTTCCAACATTCATAAAAACAGGTGTTTCAATAGTTCCATGCACTGTTTCGAATGTGGCTCTCTTGGCTCTGCCATCTTTGCAAATTATCTTATACATTTTATTACTACTCCTTATGATATAAACCCCTATCAAACATATATAATGCCTTAAATTATGGCTAATTGCAAGTATATTATATAATTTTTTTCAAGAACGCCTATATGCTCTTCCTTACAGATATGCGTCATAGCAATATGAACTTCAGGCATCAGTATCTCTCATATACTTTGGTATTTAAAATGGGAAATGCATATTTCTCTTACACATTTCCCATTTCTCAAACATGTCATCAGCACCATGCTGATGATACCTTATACGCATTTTTATTTCTTTTCCTGAAGTGTAGCCTTAACAGATTTCTTAGTATAATTTCCATTATTATTTCTATAATACTCTACCTGTACTTCATCTCCCGGCTTATGGCTTACTACCATATCATGAAGAGTCTCCATATCAGATACTTCTTTACCATCAAAGCCACATATTACATCACCTGACTGAAGTCCACATTCTTCTGCTGCCGAACCTTCTTCTACAGATGAAATATAAACACCCTGTGGCATACCCAGAAGTTCTGAATATTCATCAGTAATAGTCTGCGCTGATATGCCAAGATATGCATCACCTGACTGAACATCTGTCGGCGTCTTACTGTCAGATTCAATAAGCTCATTTATTATATCCTGTATATCAGATATAGGAAGTGCATATCCCATCCCCTCAACCTTGCTGTCTACATATTTTGCAGTATTCATACCAACAAGCTCGCCATTCATATTTACAAGAGCACCACCACTGTTTCCCGGATTGATAGCTGCATCTGTCTGAATAACAGTAACAACACCATCTGATACACTAAGTTCTCTGTCCAAAGCGCTTATATATCCAACTGTAACAGACTGTCCATATCCGAGTGCATTACCTATCGCTATACATGGATCACCAACTCTTAATTCATCTGATGAACCTACCTGAATCTCCTTAATCTGCTTTAACGTATCGTCTTCTATATCTTTCAAATCAACAAGCACAATAGCTGTATCATGCTGTTCATCATAACCTTTAACTGCGGCATCAGCTGTCTTATCATCCACAAATGAAACCGAAAGCTCCTTTGCATCTTCAACTACATGATAATTGGTAAGTACATACAGATAATTTTCGTCTTTACCAATAATAATACCTGAACCTGCACCCGGAGTCTCTGACTCGTATGAATCAAACCAATAATCATAAGTAGTTACATATGTTCCTGTTATAGAAACAATAGATGGCATAACCTTCTCTGCTACATCAGCCACATCATATACAGTATCTGTTGTCTGCTTTGATGAAGCCTCAACATATGGCTTATCTGTTGTATCAGCTTCCGTTGTATTCTCTACCACAGCACTTGCTTCAGTCGTCTTCTCTGTTTCACTGTTTCTATTAGTCAGCCTGTCTGTCCCCAGTCTTACTCCCTGAAATGCAGCTCCGGCAACAAGTCCGAATACAACTGCAGCGGCGGCTACCTGTAACAGTTTTATACCAAATCCAGGCTTCTTATTTCCTTTATTATCATTATCTTTTTTCTTTTTATCAGATGAGTTATTGTCTTTCTGTTTGACTTCTATATGCTGTTTGGGGTTCTCATCCTGATAAATATTCTGCGTTGTATTCTGATATGATTGTCCCATCTGCTGACTGGTATACCATGCTGTCATTCCATTTACATTATTATTCTGGTTTCCGCTGTCTGTTACTGATGTATATGCGCCATATCCCGGCTGCACATCGTAACCTGACTGTACATTATATCCGGTCTGCATTCCGTATCCTGTCTGTGCATTATATTCCTGCGATGTATTCTGCTGTGACTGCATTACTTCATTATTGTCTGTTATTTGGTCTCTTTTGTTCTCGTCCATAATTTATTCTTCCTTTCATCAATATTTATATATGAGCGTTTTGTTTCTCTTATTTATATTAATTAATATAGTAATCAAATGTGACGTAAATGTGTTTTTCATGTTTAAAAATTTTGAACTATAACTAACTTGTCTTAAATATAATCTTCATATATAATTCATGTATGACAGATAACGGCAGAACAAATAGCAGGAATATCTCTGAGGCTCTGCTGTCAAATGCGCACTGCGCAACAAATTTCCAAAATAAAACAACGAGGAAAAGATATGTTTAGAATATGGGGCAAATTGATAAAAGATAACAGGCTTATAAAAGACACTGTCGTATGTATAGATGAACCTGAAATGACAAGAACAAAAAAAGTATACAAAGCACTTGCTGATATATGTTATGAATTTGATTTAGCACAGCCTGTATGGCTTACCAAAAATCAGGAGGATTTCATTATGCATGCCAAGACACGTTTCACATCAGACAATTTTATGGAGTCTATTGAATTTGACTATCTGGAATTTCAGGTTATAGAGGAGAGCTAAATATGTTTGTTGTAGAAAACATTAGCAAAAGCTATGGCAAAAATAAAATATTATCCAATGTTTCCTTTAATGTAAAACCCGGTACATGTGTAGGTCTGCTGGGCGTAAACGGCTCAGGCAAATCTACCCTGCTTAATATACTTGCAGGCTGTCTTGACTGTGACACAGGCAGATATTATTTTGATCCTAAAGGTACATTAAGCTATCTTCCGCAGGAAAATCCTCTTATAGATGATTTAACAGCTTTGGATAATATAAAGCTTTGGTATAGCGGTTCTGTTAAATCAATTACAAATGAAAAAAATCAGCTTATTTTTTCACAGCTTGGTGTCAATACATTCTTAAAGAAAAAAGTAAAAGCTCTGTCAGGTGGCATGAAAAAGCGCCTCAGTCTTGCCATCGCTTTAATGAGTTCTCCTGACTTAATACTTCTTGATGAGCCTTTGGCAGCTCTTGACATATTATGTAAACAAGGAATACTTAAATGTCTTAAGAACTATCTTACAAATGGTGGAAGTATTATTATAGCAACTCATGAAACATCTGCTCTCAATATCTGTCATCAGATATACTCCTTAAAGAATGGCAGCATTCATCCGGAATATGATTACACCAATGACAGCAAACAACTTACAGAAGATGATTTCAGTAAGATACTATTATCATGACCAGTAAAATGAAAACGAGGAACAGTAATGCTTAAGCGACTTATTATATCAGATTTCAAAAGAATATATCAGCTAATTATTCAATTTATAATAATACTGGCTGCCCTGCTGTCTATCCTTATCACTGTACTTTTCACTTCAGACAAACTGCTGTATAAATCCAAATCAGCACCTGTACAGGTTGGAATCCTAATGCAGGCAGACTCTGAATATTCAAAATCAGCTTATAGCTTTGTTCAAAACATGGACAGCTATAAAAGTATGTGCAGCTTTGTCGAAGTATCCTCACGCAATGAAGGTATGGAGCTTATAAAATCTTCTGACATAAATGCCCTTGTTATAGTTCCTGACAATATATTAACAAGTATAATTAATGGAACAAATACTCCAATAGAGGTTGTATATTCCGGAGATGGAAGTATACAGACATTTGTACTGAATGAATTATTTTCATCCACCTCATCATTTCTTGGGACGTCCCAGGCTGCCATATATACTGTTCTCTCTCTCTGCAGGGAACTTAATATCCCTGACGAAACATATGAGCAGAATAGTAATGACATAAATGCTCTATTTTTAACTCATGTATTGTCCAGAGCAGGTCTGTTTGACAGACAGGAGCTTAATGTAACAGGCAGCTATACCGTTATAGAACACTATAGTGCTGCACTTATTCTTATATTACTGTCCATATGCAGCATTATGTTTATGTCATTTCTTAAAGCATATAATCAGTCTGTATTCAATTTGCTCAAAGCAAATGGATTAAACCGCTTTCAC
>JBJEMQ010000402.1:0-4713 GCA_051879755.1 Coprococcus sp.
CTTTAGTTCCTCGTAAGTGACATTTCCTTCTATGATGCCATTTTGAAGCAACTCTTTCCCGCTTTCCGGAACTCCAAGCATTCCCTCACTATCTCCATCTAATGTATCCGATACCACGTCATTTCCAAGATAGCATTCCACCGAATCAATCCCGTCTATCTGCAAAATTTGTTCTTTCAATTCTTTTGTAAGCGGATTATTTTTCTGCACCTGATTCCACTCCAATTCCGGCGACTCCTTATTGTCAAAATCGATTACCGGAGAAATCTGATATTCTCCCATAATGGAATGATTTGCAGATTCATTTGGATCGGCACATGACAGAATTGTCGCAACAACCATAAAGAATAGACCTGTAATTGCCATGGAGCAGATGGTAATCATACTCTTTTTCTTATTGTCTGCAAGATGTATCCTGGTAAGTCGGGTGACTGTAATATCTGAATAACCTTTCCTGCTCTTTTTCGTAGTTTGCTCTCCCCGGTATCGCATAGCTTCTATTTCGGAAACCTTTGCAACTATCTTCATAGGTCTAAGCAAGGATACGAAAACCGTAATCATTGCAACACTGATTACCAGCAGATAAATCCATGGAACAATCAGCCCTACCTCTCCTCTTTGAATCAAGCCCTGAATCGTAGACATAAACATATTCTCATTCCGGTATAACTTAAAAATGCTAAAAAATACAAATTTAACTAACAAAGTGCCAACCAGCAACCCGAGAGGAACTGCAATTCCTGCAACCAGAAAACCTTCCAGCAAAACGATTTTTCTAAGTTGACCTGTCGTTGCACCAATTGTTTTTATCTTCCCAAATTCCTGAACCTGCTCCCCCATGGAAATATAGTAAATACTATAAATCGTGATAATCCCTGCCATTACAATAATCAGCATAATAAGAAGCATAGTTGGTATAATTGAAGGATCTACATAATTGGCCCATAAATAATCCTCATTTATCTTGTAAAACTGTTTCGAAATGCCAAACTGCTCTGCTAACTGCCTGATACCGATTTCAATTTTCTCGGTATCGTTTGCATACTTTGTATCAATCTGAAACAAAAACTGGTAACTAATCTGGTCTGGCAGAATTTCTTTATTCAAAAAGGTTTTTGCAACCAGTGACATATAAGACTTCTGTTCCGTATTTGTTTCTGTGTCAGCGAGAAACCCACAGATTACAAAATCTTTTTTCTGTATAAAATCCAAACTGCCATTTCTATACACCTGATATGGAATCGTAACAGTATCACCAAGTTTTCCTGACAAAGAAAGTGTATCTAAAAGTCCTCTTGTGACAACAATCTCATTTTCTGCCTCCGGTAATCTTCCTTCTAAAAGTTCCAGCTTATACATTTCGATTGTTTGCGCATCCATATACATCATAGCAATCTTCGTATCATCATCCACTATGTATCCAATGTCACATTTCAAGCCATATCTCTCTACCAAATGCTGAGAAGTAATTTTCGGTAAGATATCTTCTGGTATATTTCGAAATATGGCATGCCATGTAGGATACACCTCATTAACTGCTGCCTTTTGACCATTAATCAAATCCATTCCCAGCGTTGGAACAAGAAATAGTAATAAGGTAGTAAGAAAAATAGCAATTCCTATTAGTATATTCTTGCTTTTATGATATTTCATATTTGATAAAGCAATTCTTGATACCATATTCATACTTTTCTCACCACCTTACCATCTTCAATCACGACCACAATATCTGCCATCTGTGCTATAGTTTCATCATGTGTAATCATAACTAATGTCTGATTATAATCTTTTACACATTTTTTTAACAAAGCTATTACCTCCAATTCCGTTTGAGAATCAAGATTTCCCGTTGGTTCATCTGCTAAAATAATTGTTGGTGAACTTACTAAAGCTCTTGCGATGGCAACTCTCTGCTTCTGTCCCCCGGATAAAGTATTCGGCATAGCCTCAAGTTTATTCTCAAGTCCAATCTGTTCCAATATTTTCTGCACATCTTCTTTATTTACTTTTCTTCCATCAAGTCCCATCGGAAGAACAACATTTTCCCAAACATTTAAGGATGGAATCAGATTAAAATCCTGAAAGATAAAACCAATCTTTTTTCTTCGGAAAACAGCTAACTGATTGCCACTAAGTTCAAAAAGATTCTTTCCATCTATGATGACTTCCCCAGAATCCGGTCTGTCCAAACCTCCCATAATCTGAAGCAGCGTAGACTTTCCGGAGCCCGAACGTCCAACAATGGCTGTAAATTTTCCTCTTTCTATCTCCAAATCTGTGTGATCTACTGCTTTCACAACATTTTCACCAACATAATAATACTTTACCAAATTCGATATTTTTACAATTGCACTCATGATTATTTCCTTTCTTTTAAAACTTTGATATTCTTATCCTATTCCATAGACATTACAAAACCCTTACAGAAACTATTACAGTTTTGTAAGGGTCTCATTTTTTCTAAAATTGGATAAAGGAAGCATAATCTGAAAAATTGTTCCACTACCATTTTTTCTTTTTGCAATAACAGTGCCACCTTGCTGCTCTATAATGCTTCTTGCAAGGTACAGACCTACGCCTGCCCCTTCCTTTACAGTATCTTTTGCATTACTTCCCCTATAGAAACGTTTGAATATCTCATGTCCCTCCCCATTCGGAATGCCAATTCCTTCATCCTCAACCTGAATCAGAACGTGATTTACCAAACAGCTCACATAAATGTTTACTGTAGTCCTTTGAGGAGAATACTTTACTGCATTCTCAAGAATATTGGTCAAAGCTTCAACCGTCCACTTATGATCATGCGGAATTTCAATATCATGTTCCATATCAACGCATATCTCTATATCCTTGGCATTTGCTTTTATATATATCTGACTTACAGCTTCACTAATTGTTTTCTTAATGCTGCACTCTTCGCATTTAATCTGTATCATACTGTTTTCAAGACGAGAAAGCTTAACCAGCTCATTCAAAAGCTCTTCCATCTTAAGAATTTCCTGGGTTTCAGTTTCAATAAATGACTGTCTTTCTTCCTCCGATAAATCTGATGAAAGTGACAACTCATGACTCATTCTTATAGAAGCCAGCGGTGTTTTTAACTGATGTGAAATATCTGTAATCAATGCTTTTGTGCTATTCTCTTCATGCCTCAGCCGCTCCTTCAGATCAGAAAAGTAATATCCTAAATCTCTTAATTTGTCATACACATTTTCAAATTTTTGTGAACCGCTTTCCTCTGGTAGTGGAAGTATATCAACATTTCCATTCTGAAAACGAATTAGTTGCTCATATATATAATTCAGTTCATTTTCTGCTTCTGAAATGCTTTGTATATTTGCAGAAGTTAATAAAAAATATGTACCTATCATGATTATAACAGTCAAAAGTATGACACCCAGCATGAGCAATAAATCTGTTTGAATATTCTTAGCTGCATAATAGGAAATATTCTCACTTAGTTCCACTGAAAGTTCCGGATAAATCGTAGATAATTCCTTCTTTTGTTCCTCACAGTTTCTGTTCTCATATAATACTTTACAGAAAAAAATCGTTATAAATATAGCTATAGCACATAAAGTCAGGCAAATAATCCTTACTTTTTGTTTACCCTTCCTGTCCATAAATATCCAAGCCCCCTTACATTTTCTATACTGTCTGTTCCGAGCTTATTCTTAAGACGACTGATATTTACCGTCACCGTGTTATCATCCACAAACTGCCCATCCAGTCCCCATACTTTTTCCAGAATGCTTTCCTTGGATAGTATATGTCCTGCATTGTCAAGAAGAAAAATCAAAAGCTGCAACTCAGTTTTACTTAATGTAATTAGTTTACCAGCCTTTTTCACCTGCATATCATTTACATATACTTCAATATCTCCTGAAATATACACCCCTTCTTCCTGATTTCCCAGTCTTCTCATAAAAGCATTTACTTTCGACGTAAGAATATTTACCGAAAAAGGCTTGGTAATATAGTCATCAGCCCCTGTATCATATCCATTTACAATATCTATTTCCTGATCCATTGCCGTCAAATAAATTAAAACGGCATTGCTTTTTTCTCTTACCACTTCTCCAAAATCCAGACCATTTCCATCCGGTAAAGTAATATCACTGATAACAAGATCAATATTTTCTTTGCTGAATATTGATTTTGCTTCCGATATCGTACCTGCTGAAAACATACGATATCCTTCCTTGCTTAGCTTTAGACTGATTCCTCTAATTAAGTTTGCATCATCCTCCAGTAATAAAATACTTTTCATTTCATTCTCCTTCAGTTAAAAATCAAAATTATACAGGCATTACACAATTACATAAAATACTTAAATCTCCATTTTACTTACTCTAGCACAAATCATTAACTATAATACCGAATGTCTGACACAACGGTTCCATATAAATTTGCCTATCTTGATTTGATTCACTTCTTATCTCCTCGCATATCCATCATCACCGGCAAGTTGAACGCAACACCATGTTACATTCATTGCAGTTTCATCCGCAAAAACAGCAGCAATGAGTAATTTAGGCATTTCTGTAATATTCCAATATTATTTTTCCGTCTGCTTTGATAATATACGCTTTGATTTAATATTTTGCCTGTCATACCCAATACATGCAAATTACACCCTCAGATACCTGAAAGCCGTTTTTTTCATAGAAATTCTTTGCAGGTGCCTGTTCAGCGGTGTAAAGTACAATTCCT
>JBJEMQ010000403.1:0-4698 GCA_051879755.1 Coprococcus sp.
TGAAGAAATAAAAACCATTATCCTCTGCCATCTGACAGAATTTCTCATATACAAGAACTATATTCTTTTTCTTTAATAAAGGCTTTAATATAAAATACAAAATCAGGACAAAACCCTCACCTATCCTGAAACTCAGCTTGTCATTTGGCGTATATTCCCTAAACTGGAATGCAAGATTTCTCTCAGGTGTAATATACGGATGCATAAACATGCCTGAAGCCCTGTCTCTGTATTTTCCATCATATAATGGAAATCTTATCAGATTACGTAATTTTCCTACCGATACCGGTTCATCCCCTTCAGAAGTTACTGCATATATATCCCAATAAATAACCTTCAAAGCTATATTATCAAGCTTAAGTACTGCTTTCCATTTCATTTGACCTCTATCTTTAAGTTCAAATCGATATTCACAGTCATCCTTTGCAAGTCTGCTTCTGTATCTTAGTACAAGAGCTGTAAGCTGTTTATCTCCTTTTATTTTTAGCTTTAATGTTTTTCCCGAAAAACATATTCCTGTTAAAAAAAACATATTATCCCCTATCTGATTGCATTTTCAAACTCTTCAAATACCTGTCTGTTATATTCTTTACAGTTAAACTCATATCCGGGCACTTTCCCCTCCATATATGCTGCAAGTGCCTTACTGATACTATCACTGTCTGTTCCGCATATAAACTGTCCGTTTTCTATAATGCAGTCCTTCGCCGTAGAAAAGTTACTCATTATAATCGGCATATTGAGTGTTCTTGCCTCTAATATAACCATAGGCTGTCCTTCATGAAGTGACGGCAGTATAAAGCACTGGCATTTTTTCATAACTGCAAAAGGATTTGCTACATTTCCTGTCAGAATGACCTTATCTGCCAATTGATGCTCATTTATATATGACATCAGCTGTTCCTTAAGTGGACCATCCCCCAGAATATAAAGTCTTGACTTTGTATATTCCTTTGAGAACTGTTCAAACGCCTTTATAAGCTCAAGCTGGTTTTTCTCTGCCGACATTCTGCCTATATTTATAAAATTGGTATATGAGCTATCCATACCATTATACCAGATTTCTGCATTTTCCATAAATACATCATCTGATTCTTCCATGCAACTCTCTATTCGTTTGATATCTATCATATTTCTCACATACCGGTAATTATCATTTCGGCCTATTTGCTCTTTATTGACCTCCATCACACTTTTACTGCATGCCACAACATTATCATATTCCGGATATGTTCCAAAGACTATTTCAAGCCGCTTCTTATTTGGTTTTTTACCATTTACCACTTTATTCTGGTCTGCTGCCATATCATTATGCTGCCATATGGATTTTACACCTGAAGGTGCATTTGCGGCCACCATGGAAAATAGTGGTGAATATCCGACAAAATCTATTACATAGTCAAATTCAGTCTGTCCAAACATTCTGATATATTCTTCTGCTGCTATATCGGACAAATATTTCTTATTCTCCTGATAACCTCCGGCAAGCCCTTTTACAAAATGCATATTATCAGACACCGAACCTATCGCTGCTACTGTATGCACAAGAATGCGTACTTCCTTTGGAATAGAAAGAAGCCTTTTCATATCATCCTCATTATTTGGCTTATATACATATAGTGTTACATCATAGTGCTTATAATCCATATTACGAAGTAATGATATCATACTATAAGTTATACCATATGCTCTTAAAGAGCCGAGGAAAAATAATATTTTCTTTCTGCCGCTTTTGGCAGCATGATTAAGGGTTTCTTTTTCTGGATTTCGCATTTTGTCTACATTTTGTATTTTGTCTACATTTTGTATTTTGTCTACATTTTGTATTTTGTCTGAATTTTGTTCTTTGACAATTTCAGGCTTCATTATGATATTAAGTATTCTTTTACAGGCATTGCCATCATCTTTTGGTGCAGCCCATTTTCTTATTTCTTCATAATGTTCTTTATGTTTTAGATAAATGCTGTCTATATCATTAATCCACTCTGCCAGCTCCTCTTTTTCTGCCGTCATAGGTCCCGGAAGCTTCAGTGTCAGATCATCTATACCTCTGTATTTATTGTACTCCTCAACATCATCACAGTAAAAAAGAACAGGTCTGCCTGTAACTATAAAATCATAAAATATACTTGAGTAATCTGATATAAGTATATCCATAACAGATAATATCTCATTTGTATCTACAGAAGACGGAACAATATAATCTATAGCCGCACTTTTCTCTGCCCATTTCTTATATACCGCAACATGAGGCTTGATAAGCAGTTGATACTTATTTGTATCGATATGACTGTTTATATATTCATATAGCTCTATATAATCATATATGCTTCCCTCAGGACTATCCCATACAGTCCCCCGCCACGTTGGAGCATATAGTATTAATTTTTTTTCATTTTCTATCGCTACACCACTCTTCCGAAGTCTCTCTATGACCTCCTGTCTGTCTGCTGAAAATAATCTGTCACATCTTGCCTGTCCTTCCTCTAAAATAGTTCCATTATATATATTTCTCAACATATATGCGTCATTATACATGGCAGTATGATGTGCATTCGGTGATAACAGATAATCAGCCTGAAGAAAATTTCTTACAGTATTTGCAGAACTTATGATTCCATCAGGTGTATCATATCCCATCTTTTTTAATGGAATACCATGCCATGTATTTATATATGTCTGTCCTTTTCTCTTTCTGAAATACTGTGGAAATGTTACATTATTTATTACATATTCAGCTGTTGCAAGATATTTGTTATAATCTGATGATTTATATTTCACCAATTCAACATCACAATCCAGTTTCAAATCAGTCAATATTCTTCTTCCTGCGTCCATATCTGCACATACCCACACATGATGGAATGTACCATATATATCTTCACTATTTATCAATTCGCGAAACAGTGCATAAGGACCACATGATATAGTCTGTCCAAAAAATGACTCATAAAGCACTACACCTTTTTTTACAGGTCTCTTTAGATACTTAAAATATGGATTTGTCATACGATATATCTGTTTTAGTTTTTCTTTCATTATTTCATAATCCTGTCTAATAACATTTTTGTACTGTTACCATTATTGTATTTATTTACCAATTGATTAACTTCATGCCGCTTATCTGCATAATCATCCCTTCCATCAATAACAGACTGTACAAATTCTATTAGTTCCTTATCTGTATTTATATGCATTCCAGGCATTATATCTGATGGCTCATCAAATATGAAACCTCTGTCTGCTCCATATTGCGATATATCACCCAGAACAAAGCCTATTGGTCTGTCTAACATCATATAATCAAAATATACAGATGAATAATCTGTTATAAGTGCGTCAGCATTTCTCAAGTATGAATACAAATCAAAACCTGCCATCTGAAACTCCTTATGGCTATATATACTTATGTTTTCAAAGTCATATTTTTCTGTTTCCTGATTTTGGAGAGGATGATATTTTACAATAAGCCTTGCATTACTTTTTTTAAGCAGACAGTCAAGCTCCTGTCCTTTTTCTGTCTCTAACAGACATATCGGGTTATCATACTTATCTCCAGTTTCAGTTTCTTTATCCCTATATGTAGGAAGCCACAATATTACTTTTGATGCTCCCTTTCTTATCTCATTATCCGTATTACTATCGTCTTTAAACAAAATATCATTTCTTGGCTGTCCGTTTATAAGCACCTGTCCGTCCTTACAGTTGAAGCTTTTTGACATTATATCTGCAAAAAAATCCGAAGTAGCTATCACATATGTAAAATAATTATATTTTACATGTTCCTTCCCGTGCTCCATATTTCCTATTCTTTTTAAAGGCATTCCATGCCATACATTTACAACAATTTGCTTTTTCGCAGGTTTAATCGGATATTTGCCAAAACTGTAGAATGCATACTTTGCTTTTAGGAATCTGAAAATGCCCTTTTTTAATCCTACAAATTCTACATTTCTATATTTCTCCGGTTTTTCCTGTTTTTTTTCATTATATTCCTGCCACTCATCTATAGCACAGACTATATGATACTTTTTATTATATCCATTCTCCATCATATAATCATATACAGCCTTTACATTATCACGAAATCCCAGATTTGAATAAAAGAAAACTGTATTTTCATTTTTCCTGATAAGCTTATTTATTAATGTAAGCGGCATAAAGCAAATCCGTAATATTTCCTTTTTCATTTACGAAGTACCTTCTTGTAAAATATTTGTCGCATTTTATTGGGCATCATCCCAACTAAAGCATGCGGAACTGTCGACTCCAGATATTCCATTGTGGTAGTATATCCCATTTTATGAATTGTTTTTCTATAATTAAGCATTTGTTTCACATACTTCCTGCCACCACGTCTGGCATACATATCATTCCCTGCACGCATATACATAACAGGTTCACTTATATTGTAACCTTTAGCCCCGGCTGACAGCATACGCACCCACAAATAATAGTCTTCAAAATAAGGAAAGTCTTTATAACCACCAACTGCTGTTACTGCACTTTTTCTAAACATAACTGATGGATGATTAAATGGATTTCTCTTCTTGGAAAATGCCACAATCTCATCATGATTATGCGGTGGAACTCTGTTTGATATTGGATTATCTATATTGCCTTCAAATTCTGTCACAGCGCCACCCACTATATCAACATCCATCAGTTCAAATACCTGCAATTGTCGTTCAAATCTAT
>JBJEMQ010000404.1:0-4687 GCA_051879755.1 Coprococcus sp.
CATTCCCCATTCATAAGCGGGATGATAATATATCCCAAGTGCCACACTCCAAATAACACGGCGTTCAGCACCATGACTGTGGTTGGCTTTTCATATATACCTTATTCTTTTTCATTTACTCTTCTCCTGTTGGTTATTCTATGAACATACTCAAAATAAATCCAACATATTATCTAAATATATTTCTTCTCTGACATGCAGTTGATACTCAGGCTTGGTCATATAATAAAGCAAAAATTCCAAAATCAAGGCACTTCCGAGACCCCGGCCTTCAATTTTAAAATGAGAAAATCCCATTGGTAAATAAATATTTCTAATATCATCTATTGAAATAAATCCCGGATTTTTCATTGCTTTGGAAAAACGATATCCGTTATCTGCATCAGGAGCCGTGCATCGATAATCAGGGCAATCATCTCCCAGATTTTTGCGGCTGACAGCTTCGTAACAGCGTTTCCTGTCCTTACACCCAAACCAGCAACATTCGTTGCATAGAAATTCCACTTTATCCTTCTGTGAGTTGGTCAATGTATTCCATTCATCCCAAGCCTTATTCAGTCGAAAATCCGGTACCACATAAAGAAAATCATCCCGATTTACTTCATTCATGAATTGCTGAAAATCTGTCAGAACCTTCGTCGTAGTGGAAACAAAATAAAGTCCCAGATAATTCAATTTAAGATAATCCAACAATAAATCCGAATAGATAATAACACCATTTTGTATTGCACCGCTCTTCTCAAAAAGGCTACAAAGCGCATTACATTTCTTGTCCGAAAGATGTTTTTCTTCCAGTAGTGAATTACTAAATGTCAGCCTGGCTGAAATCCGGTATTCCTGCATGAGTGCCAGAATATCCCGTGGATCATGTTCTCCGGCCCCAACGCGTCCGCCTCCCCAGATACATTCTGCCGGAGCACCGTATATAGAACCGATTTTACACCAGTCATAAAAATATTCTCTGTGCTCGCAAAATAATGGCAGAAAAGCCTGATATAATTCATAATACTCAAACAAACCGGGGAGATGATAATATGCTGTGTCTTTATGTCCTTTATCCCTGCCCACAACGTCACCTCACAAAATCTTTGAATCAATCAGTTCTGAAATACTGTCAATAATGAAGTCAGCCCCCGCTTCGTTCAACTCATTTCTATCAGAATTGCCATACGTAACACCACAGGTATAGACACCGGCACTTTTTCCCATCTGGATATCATATGGCATATCTCCAATAACAAGTGCCTGCTCAGGTGAATAAGATAAATCTTTCAGTGTTTTGATAACAGGTTCCGGATTGGGTTTTAACAGGGAAGTGTCTTCTGCCGCTAATACATACGAAAAATACCCGGCAATCTTCATTTGATCAAGAAATTCCCTAAGTGACTTTCCATTTCTTGAAGTAGCAATGGTTAACATAATTCCACGGTCTTTCAATTTATCCAAGGTATCAATCACGCCGGGAAATAATGTTGGTGGTACTTTTTCCTTTATATCATCAAAAGCTCTTCTGTAATTCTGCATACACAATTCAAGCATCTCATCAGACAATTCCGGAAATAATTTCTGAAAACCAATTTTTCCCGATAATCCAATTATACCTGCACAAGCCTGTTCGTCTGCAACAGGCAGTCCCATCTGTCTCATCGTTTCCTGCTTTGCAAGCACAATCGCTTCCCGCGTATCCATAATCGTTCCGTCAAAATCAAATATTGCCAACTTGATATCCATATGTGTTTTCTCCATCAATCATTAAATAGAATAGCCTGCTCCAACGAGCAAGCTATTCCTAATACTATATATAATATTTTCTCTTCTATTTCGGTTTCCTAATAGATGCAATAAGATACATTTACTAAAACTTGAAATTCCTCATAGGTACGGTACAACAACCGAATATTCGGCGTTTGTGGGATATGTATCTCACAAACTTAGTATAAGACATATCAAAAAGGCGGTCAATCTATTTTTCAAACTCTCCTTCTGTTGTTACGTTTCTTGGCTACTTCCTTTCTCCTGCAGTTTTAGTGCGAGTACCAATGTTCCCAGTGCCATCACAAAAACACAGACCTCCAGCATCCATATAGCAATACTTGACGCACTTGCGACCGCAAAAAAGTCCACAAGGAAATGAATTCCATAGGCAAGAGCTGCTATGCTGTACTTCTTCTCCTTCAATGCCTTATATATGAGCAATGACAAACCAATATGTAATATGATAGCGCTTACTCTTTCAATCCCGCTCACAAAGAACATCGGCGCCGGTGTTGTCCACAACGCTGACAGCCCCTCAACGGTCTGATTATATACATCTCCCTGAA
This sequence comes from Coprococcus sp., assembly GCA_051879755.1. GTDB lineage: Bacteria > Bacillota > Clostridia > Lachnospirales > Lachnospiraceae > Coprococcus. The sequence continues at coordinate 2,322 of JBJEMQ010000404.1, forward strand.
GTGTTGATAAGGATTGCTGCATGATTCCACTATTAATCATAACCATCGAAATCAAATTGGTGATACCTGTTAAGCCTCCGATCAGAATCGCCTCAATGCCGCCATGCCCGATTCCATACATTAGTGCATTAGGAAAATTCAGATTCTTCTTCATCCAGAACCTCATTGCAACAATTCTTCCCGTTTCCTCAAAAACTGCTGCCGCCAATGCAGCATACAAATAATACAGCCAGCGATTACTCTCAGGATTCAATCCGCCGACCTTGATTACCAGTATATGCATTATCTGTTCCAGCACCATGGCAAACAACAAAAAAGTGCCTGCCCCAATAAAGAACGAAGAAATCTTTGCCTGATACCTCTTTTTATTAACAATCATGAGTGCAACCGGCACTCCTATTGATAATATGATAGAGCATATAACGCCAATAATTGCTATTCCTGAAATCATCTGGAATTCCATTATTTATCCTCCTTCACAATTCTCACGGCTGTTCCATATGCAATCACTTCTGCAGCTCCCTGCATAACCTGTGATGAGCCGTATTTCACATCAATCACAGCATCAGCATTCAATTCCTTTGCCTCATCTACCATACGCTTTACCGCGATTTGTCTTGCCTCATTCAGCATCTCCGTATATCCGACAATCTCACCACCTACCAGTGTTTTCATTCCGGCCATAAAATCACGTCCAATATTCTTTGTCTGTACAATAGTTCCTTTTACCATACCAAGAGCTTCAATCTCACATCCGGGTATATAATTAATACTTAGCAGCTTCATCTTCTTCTCCTCTTTCTATCTCTTTGATTCTATTTGTCAGTGCTACAAGGGTTCCTGTTACCACGGCAATTGCTCCCATCTTTTTCTTCCTGTGAATATCTTGTTTACATAAATCCACAAAATCAACTCCCTCCTTTTCCATTTTTTCCATTTCATCCAGCCAGTAATCGATGTCCAGTTTATCAATGGATTTGCACTGTCCAAGCATCTGTCCGGTCAGCATACGCATCTTCTCAACATTTTTCTGCTCCAGCTCCAATGCCTGGCCTCTGTTTTCAAGACATTCCTGCATAGACATCTTTCCCTGAAAAAGCTGATGGATTTCCTCTAATGGTGTACCAAACTTACGCAGAAATTTTATTTTCTTCAAAATCACTATATCCTCTTTTGAATACTCACGGTAGCCATTATCAGATCGTCTCGGTTGTAATAATCCCTGGTCTTCATAAAATCTTATGTTCTTACTGGTTATTCCGACCAACTCTTCTGCCTGCTTAATTTTCATAATTAGAAACACCCTTTCTGCTCTCTGACACCCCTTTTATACAGCTTCCACAAGGTGGAAGGTCAAGTGTTTTCTCAGTTTTTTTGTGGAATATTTTCCTGTTACATTTTCAGTTTCACAGTAATGATAGCATATTATCCCGCGAGGAATGTATAAAAGGCTCTATTTATGCTTTTAGTTTTAACATATAACTAAAAAGAAAAAGATATCCATTCGGATATCCTTGTGATATTTTCCTTCTGAAAGCCTGTCATTTATTCCTCTTACCAATCCGTTATATGCCATTACGAATCTTTTGACCAGGATTGAGGAACGGGCTGGATAGTAATATCGTCCGCTTTCGCAACAATCTGATATTGATCTTCATATACGATTTCACCGGGCGTATTGGTATAAACCAAATAATAGGGCTGATGATACCGATCAAGAAGCCATAATGCCGGTTTTATCCATTTGAGCATCTCATCTGCATTCTCTGTTTTAAAGAAGCAGATAACTTGTTCCTGTTTCTTGCAAGGCTCCGGCCAAGGAAGGTTTTCGGAGAACCATTTATCAATCTCCATGTATAGGTCCGCATCCTCTTGGTCCATAACCTGATTACGAATCATTTCCATGCACATACTGAATACTCCGCGTCCTGTAAGCGTGTTGGCTACAAGATCACGACCCTGAATTCGCAGGTATTTGTATTTCTGTTGCATATTGTTGTCCTCCCCACAATGGTTATGTTGTCAGATTACAATTCATATTATAGGGTGAAAACCGGTAATTGTAAATAAATTAGACTCGAAAGCTAAATCCCGTAAAGAGCCCGGTAAAATCAAGGAGGAAAACACACTGTCTACAAGGTGTCTACAAGAAAGTTGGACAAAAGAAAAACGGAAACACTGATAAACTCAATGTTTCCGCTCCGGTAACACAAAAAAGGGATATCCATTTGGATATCCTTTTTGTGTTCATTAGAGCGCGAGACGGGACTCGAACCCTTAAACCTATCTACATGGATACCCCAAAAACCTATAATAGGCTCTCGGAATCTTGAGCCTACCGACTAAGATTCACCAGTCGGATGAAC
>JBJEMQ010000405.1:0-4677 GCA_051879755.1 Coprococcus sp.
ATCAGAGCCGATTTCTTTTGCATATGAGTTCAGCTTATCTACAGTATCCATTGAATCATTTCCACCGATATAGAAAAAAGCTGCTATTTTGTATTCTTCAAATCTTTTAAATATTGTTTCATAAGGGGCAGCATCTTTTTTATAGTCAGGCAGTTTATATCTGCATGAGCCAAGGTACATGGCAGGAGATAATTCCAGTGTATTTACCATTGGATATTTTGATAATGCCATAAGAGATAAATCAAGCAGATTGTCCTCTAATACGCCCTGAATACCGTGAAGAGCGCCATATACACGAGTATATTTGTTACTCTTTTTAACACCGTCTATAACACCTGCAAGAGATGCATTTATGGCAACTGTTGGTCCTCCTGATTGTGCAACTATACAATTATCTTTCATGTTGTCCTCCTAATATCTTTTGTTTTATATATTATACCATTTTCATAGAGAATATCAGGATAGTAGGACAGCTTTGATTTGCGGAGCCCTTCTATGCCTAAATCATCTTCTCTGTTAACGTATGTGTATTCGGACAGATTTCGTGAAACAAATTCACGGTTTATTATTTGGTATAAACCCTGAATGGAATCATCTGCTTTTTCAAAATGTATATCATAGGTGTCCCTGCATATTGGTTCACCAATGGTAAATGCTACAGGTACTCCGTCTATTCGTATAAGCCCGCCTTTCATATTAAGTCTGTCCATATTATTGAGAGAGGCCTCTATAATTTTATATTCATATTGATATTCTGCAAGAGCATTCTTGTTATCGGTATTCTGATGTCTGCGTATCCACTGTTTCAGCACATAGAGACAATCATGTATATTATCAGAATTCACATCCTCATATACATAATCCGGATATTTTTTTAAAAAGCTATTGATATGGTTGCGCTTTCCGTGAAGCTTCTGACCGGATAAATGGGATAATTTATCCACTGTATAAATATAATTGTAGGAATCTCTGTCCTGTTCATAAGTATAAGTGTCAGGATACCATGAATTAATCAGTCTGTATATGGCAGGTGTTACACAATGCAAAGCTATAGGAATATTATGCTCGTCAAAATAATCACATATTATGTCAAATGCTTTTTTGGAAGCAATCCGGTATTCCTTATCCTCCAAATCATTTTCAAAATCCTTGTTTTTCCCAATTGGAAAAGTAAAAGAAGAAGGCATCCCTTCTTCTTTTGTAAAAAATACTAACATGTCCTCTACAATAGAAAACTGTGCTTTGTAAAATTCTGACCACAATATAATATTGCCGATACAGAAAGAACAGTCACGTATAGAACTGTCAGATAAATATTCTTTTAATAAATCTATATTGTTAAAATCGGGTTTTACAAATTCCATAATTTTTTATTCCGGACTATGGAGAAGTACGGATATATCCTTTCTACCATAAACCATAAGAGCATCCTTAATAGTTGCTACATTATGTTCAGAGGTACTAATTTCAATTATTGTAAACAAATCGTCGACATATTTTGTCCATTTTTCATATATTTTTTTCTGAGCATCTTCGCTGACAGGAGGAAGCTGATAATCCGTATCATCATCTTCGTCAATATCAGTTTTGAATATGAGCGAGTCGGGAGTAAGAGCATCTTCGCCATACGCAATAGTGTATATCTCCTCCGTCCTGACAAGTCCGCAATCATACATCTCGATAATTAAATCCTTGAGGCACTCATCTATATTATCAAAATAGTGATAATACCTGAGCTTTGCAACCGGGTCGTCGGTAGCTGAAAGGTCATCTTTGTTGACCCAGTAGTCCTTATGGGTATCAGAGATAGTATCAGGCTTAGGCTGGTCAGGAAGATAATCCGGGTCAGAAGCTTTCTTTCTCTTTTGTTCGGTATTCTTTTTTGCGTATATTACAGTAATGATAACAAGTACAAGGAATATAACTGCAAGCGCTATACCAAATACAAGCTTCATAGTTGATTTATCCATATTATGCCTACCTTATTTTCCATAATTTTCATTTTAACACCCACATTATACTACACCTGTATCATAGTTTTCAACGTAATTATTATTTTATTATTTCTAATTAATACTATTTTATGCAATAATGTGGAATGTGCTAAAGTAGTTGTGTATGTTTATTCTGTAAATAAGCAAAACAAACAAAATTTTATGCCAAATTATGCCAAAATATGTTTTTTTGTGTTGACAGTTATTTATATGTATGGTATCATACAAAAAGTTCATATAATTATTGACTTTCTATTTTATATTTTGCATTTTTGGTAGAGGATTTTCTTGGGATTTGTAATCTGGATGCTTATCATTACATGAATGGTAGATCACCAAAAATACACCATATTAAAGTTGAGAAAATTATTTAAGATATAGAAGCTTTTATATAAAATAAATAATAAAATGTTTGCAAACGAAAAATGAAGGGAGCTTTTTTATGAAAAAAATGCAAAAAGTATTAGTAACTCTAATGATCGTGTGTTCTTGTATGTTTATTTTTAGTACAAGTGTATTCGCGGCATATAGTTATGATACAAAAAGTCATGTTAAATTTACAAATGTAATATTGCCAGATGAATGTGGAAATGTTACATTTGCAACTACAAGAAATGGTAAAACAACAGATCGTAATTATGGAAAAGTGAGAATTACTTCATATTCATATTGTGATACGATTGATTGTTGGTTGAGAACTCGTGTAGACGGTTCGTGGCATTATTGGACTGATTATATTTTATTGGATATCAGTGATACTAAATTCCATAAAATACGATATTGCAATAGGAGGTCTACCTTCTATGCCAAAGGTGTTAAAGCTGAACTCCGAGGTGAAAATGCAGATGTCAGATGGGCGATAATAAATGACGCAAAAGTTTCCGGTAATGTATTTTTTAATTAATTATTTATAATGATTAATGTTATTAATGCATGCATTAGTGCAAAGGGAGGAAGATTATTATTTGGGTCTTCCTCCCTATAATTCTGGAGGGAACAAATGATTTTAGCTGAGATAAAAAAGATAATTAATAGAAAGCAATTTTTCTTTGTGTGTGCTGTTTTGCTTTTTTCTATAGTTATAGACTTTGTACTTACATGTAGAACTTTAAATGGGGCTGAGTTAACCCACATAAGGGGAGCTTATAAGTATACAATATTAAATAATATGTGTAGCTTTGTAACATCGCAGATTTTTTTAAATCTGTTGCCTGTTGTAGCATGCCTGATTGGTTCAGATATATATTTTGAGGAATATTCGCTGGGTATAACAAATTTCGTATATTCAAGAGAAAGCAAGAAAAAGGATATTATAAGTAAAGCAATAGCACTGGTATTTGTAGTGTTTTTTGTAGTGTTTTCGGTATTAATGATTAATCTTTTCCTGTCTTTATTGACATTTCCTTTACAAGGTCATGCGAGTGCAAATACAACATATCTGACGTTATGTGAGCCGGAAGCAAACCGCATATTGTCATGGCTTGAAGCTTATCATCCATATATAAATATTATAGTATTTATGTTTTTTAGAAGTATAATGGCAGCACTGTTTGCTTTATTTGCATTTGCATTTTCGTTAATGAATAAAGGAAACAGGTATATCATTTTATTGACAGGATTTATATATGATATCATATATGAAAACATTATGGGTATTCCTAATAGTAATTTCTTCAATACAAACATTATGGGTGTAAATACATATGGAAGTGTATGGGCGATAGTATTGTTTTTGGTTATTACATTTGTAGTAAGTTTGTGTATGCTTATAACCGGAGTAAGAAAGGATACTGTTTGATGAAGAATTATAAGTATTATTTAAGCAGATATTATTGGAGCATCTGGTTAGTTGTATGTATGGTTATATGTATAATAGTAAGATGCAAAATGTCTGAGATGACAACAACATATGAGATATATTCTTCGTTATATAAGGCAAATTTTGTGCTGGGTGTTTATATATTAATGTACATAATTATGTTAGTTCCGTTATGTAGCCGATGGCGTTCTGATTTGATTGCAGTACGCTGTATATCAAATGACAGGTATCTTTTTATGCTGATAAGGAAAATATTTTTCAGAGCAGTTGCGTACAGTTTTGTAAATAATTTCCTGTTTTATATTATTGTGGGGACAGCTGCAAGTGACTGGTATATGAAACAAAATATAATAAGAACTATGTGTTTGTTTGTTACACAGACAATAGGCTGGGTGTTAATCGCTTTTATATTTGTGTTTTTCTATATGCTTACAAAAAATAGTGTAATTTCTTTACTAATAACGCAGGTGCTCATGTGTGGTGCTGTTCTGGAGTCTGTATTTATGAACTATACAATAAAGTATTATGTATTGTTATATTACTTTATGTTTCATATAGAGCAGTATCCTTCTGTTGCAGCATTTGTGAGTGTATTGATGTTTAACTGCATTATCTTATTGGCTTTGTTGTTTGGTACAAAAACAAAGCTTGATAAATACGATTTTTTATAACAGGACAGAAATTATGAAGAAAAATTTTAAAGGCAGATATATTGTTGTATTAATTATTTTTTTTATTATATTTATAAAGATATTTAAAGGAAAAAACATAGGCAGTATATTAGCAATGTCATTTTGGAATATTGATTTAAGGAATGTTAATAAATTATTTATGACAGTTATAATGATGATATTGCCGCAATTA
>JBJEMQ010000406.1:0-4662 GCA_051879755.1 Coprococcus sp.
AGAGGAAGGAAAAATATACCCTGTCTTGATGCAGATATAAGCGTTGCGCCACCGACACTTCCTATTGCCTGAAAAAGCATACCGCATATCAGGCAAAGCGGCATAAACGGCATTGATATGGCATGAGCTTTTAAAGCAAGTATACTCATATCACAAACCGCCTGTTCCTGTGAAAACTGTTTTATAAGCCATGGTGCAGACAGATATATGACTATCCCAAATGCAATCATGGCAATCGTTGCACTAATTACGGCATATTTTACAGAATATTTTACTCTATCCGGCTTTTTTGCCCCATAATTATAGCCTGCCACAGGCGCAAAGCCCTGTCCATATCCCACCAGGATGGCAAATACAACTGCAAATATTTTATTTGCAATAGACATTCCCGCTACCGCCTCATCACCATATTTCATACAGCTTCTATTTAGCAATATTCCTGCAAGACACATAAGTCCCTGCCTCCAAAAGGAAGGCATCCCTATCTTTACTATCTCCCAATAAACAGAAAATCCTATGGTTAGCTGTTTCAAGTGCAGATTAATCACACTTCTTCTTCCCACAAAACATATAAACATAACTACAAGGCTTATACTCTGACCTGCAAGCGTTGCTATTCCTGCCCCTGCAATTCCTGTGTTAAATACTTTTATTAAAAGATAGTCAAGTAATATATTGGTTACGCCCCCGAAAGCAATGCCAAACAGAGCAAGATATGGTTTTCCCTCCGACCTAAGACAGTTATTCAGCACGTATGCCCCACACATTACAGGTGTGCCAATCAGAATATATCTTCCATAATCAAGTGCATATTTTTCTATGGTTTCAGTAGCCCCAAGCAGTCTGACAAGAGGTCTGATATAAATAAGACCTACTGTTCCCATTATAGTTCCGAAGATTAATGCTGCGGCAAATGCACATACAAGCGTTTGTTCAGCACTCTTCTTATCCTTTTTGCCAAGAAATCTGGATATAAGACTTCCTGCGCCCATGCCAAATGTATATCCGACAGCCTGTATAAGTGCCATGGCAGAAAACATTATACCTACAGCACCCACCTGACTTTTGCCAAGTGAAGATACAAAATAGGTATCAACCAGATTATAGGTTGTGGCAATAAGCATAGTGCATATAGTAGATGCTGATAATGACATAATTAATAAAGGCACAGAGCCTTCTGTCATCATGACATGATTGCTCTGTGCCTTATCCTTAGTATCCTCTAATCCCGTCTTCAATCTCCTGCATTCTCCATACAATTTCTTACTTCCCATAGGATATCAATAACCTCTACTTTAGAAATTCTACAACCTCCTGTAGCTTATCCTGTGCATCCGAAACTCCAAGCTCATACATAGCCTGTATTTTATCAAGATTTTTCTCAAGACGTGATATGTGCATATCAATGCTTGGCTTTATAATTAATACCTCACCCGATTTCTCAAGTTCAGCTAATTTCTCAATGGTTTTGTTGTAATATCTGTGTCTCATATACATTCTTCTCACAAACTCAGGATATTCTTTATACTTAATCGCTTCAAGCTTAAGCATTTTATCTTCGCCTTTAACATATCCCTCAGGTCTTGTAAGAACAACAATATCTTTTCTATAACCCATTCTCCTGAATGCAAATATAGGTATACTGTCACTTACACCACCATCAAGCAGTTTCTTGCCATCCACCTCAACTATATGTGAAACAAGTGGCAGTGATGCTGACGCACGAAGCTTATCCATATCTTCCGGCTTCTTCAAATCTTTACATTCCAGATATTCAGCTTCTCCTGTCTCCAGATTTGAACATCCCACATACATCCTCATAGGACTATTCCTGAAGGCTTCATAATCAAATGGGTCCAGTTCATCAGGAAGCTCTCTGTAACAAAAATCCTTTCCACATATATCGCCTGTTGTAATCAGCGAATACAGGCTCATGTAATGCTTATCATTTCTATACTTCAGATTATATCTTATATTACGTCCCGGCTGATTTGCCACATATGTAGCACCATGTATAGCTCCTGCTGACACACCTATAACACCATCTACGGTTATATTATTTTCCATAAATACATCAAGTACTCCGGCAGTATATATACCGCGTATTCCGCCACCTTCAAGTACTAAACCTTTTTTCTCCACAGCTGCCACTCTCCTTTTACTTAAATACCTCTATGCTTCTATTTAATATTCCATTCATATGAGCTATTGCAATACCATAATTTGTCATCGGAACACCCTGCTCTTTTGCAAGGTGCTGTCTATACAGCATTTCACGCTCATTCAACATGCAGCCTCCGCAATGTATGACCAGCCTGTATTCTGATAAATCATCAACAAAGCCCCCGCCACTTGTAAATTCATAATTCACGCTTTTTCCTGTATATTTATTTATCCAGCCCGGGAGTTTCACAGTTCCTATGTCATCACATTGTCTATGATGTGTGCAGCCCTCCGAGATTAGAATTTTGTCGCCATCCCTTAAATCATCAAGAACATATGCACCTTTCACTGCCTCTGACAGCGTTCCCTTATATCGTGCCATTAATATAGAAAATGATGTAAGCTTAATCTCAGGAGGAACTATATTCATCACCTTTGCAAATGCCTGACTGTCCGTAATAACAAGCTTCACACAATTCTCAAGTCTTTTCAAGGTATCAGCAAGTTCTGTATCCCTTACTACTATTGAAGTACCTCCTGCTTCAAGAATATCACGAATAGTCTGCTGCTGCGGAAGTATAAGCCTTCCCTTTGGTGCTGCTTTATCTATAGGTACTACAAGCACAACAAAATCTCCTTTTTCAATCAAATCTGCAACCAGCCTTTTTTCGTCAGACTCCTGCGGCATCAGATTTCCTATAGCTTCCTTCAGTTCATATATAGAATTACCGTTTCTGGCACTTACATATATGTGAACTGCTTTATTTTTCGTATTTTGTTCACTCTGTAAATTATTTACAGCTTCCTGATTTAATATATCACATTTATTATAAGCAATTATATATTTTATATTCCTGTCATCAAACATGCCCATAAGCTGATATTCATAATCTGTCATACCTTCTGTCACGTCAACAACTAATACGGCTATATCTGTTTTTTCCAAAACCCTTTTTGTTTTCTCAATACGCAGCTTTCCCAGATTACCTTCATCATCAAAACCCGGTGTATCTATAATCACCACAGGTCCTATCGGCAAAAGCTCCATGGATTTATAAACAGGATCCGTAGTTGTGCCTGCCACATCAGATACAACCGACAAATTTTGATTTGTTATGGCATTTACCAGACTGGATTTTCCTGCATTTCGCCTGCCAAAAAAGCCTATATGAATTCTATTTCCTGATGGTATATCATTCATGCTCATAATGTATTCTCCACAGACATGTACCGCCACTTTATTTGCAGCGGCATATGTTTCTCATCCTAAAACCGGAAATCTCTGTCTCCACATTCTATCTTTGAAAGTCTTTCCACTACGATATCTCTTACCCTGTTGTCCGGTATATTTGCAAGTTCCTTCATAATCAATTCATTGCCCAATACAGCAGTCTCAGGTGCCGCATAATCTGCAAGATATTCCTTAAGTGTCATAAGGGCATTTGGATGACAGCAGTTCTGTATCTGTCCGCTCTTACACAGGCTCATAAATCTGTCTCCTGTTCTGCCTTCTCTATAGCAGGCTGTGCAGAAGGATGGTATATATCCCTTACTCATCAGCCAGTATATAACCTCATCTAATGTTCTTGTATCACTTACATCAAACTGTTCTGAACACTCGTCTTCAGGTTCCGGTTTATAATAACCGCCTACACTAGTCTTTGAACCGCCACTAATCTGTGATACGCCAAGTCTTATTATCTTATCACGCACAGTCTCACTTTCTCTTGTCGAAACTATCATTCCTGTATATGGGACTGCAATCCTGATACAAGCCGCCAGCTTGCAGAATATATCATCACTTATACCATTATCAAATTCCTCCGGATTGATATCATCAGCCCTCTTTACCCGGGGTACACTTATAGTATGAGGACCTACACCATGAACAGCCTCCAGATGCTCTGCATGCATAAGAAGACCTGCAAATTCATATTTATATAATTCCAGACCAAACAGCACACCAAGCCCGACATCATCTATTCCACCCTCCATAGCTCTGTCCATTGCCTCAGTATGATATGCATAATTACTCTTTGGTCCTGTAGGATGAAGCTTTTCATAAGATTCTTTATGATACGTCTCCTGAAATAATATATATGTGCCTATTCCTGCGTCATGAAGCTTACGGTAGTTCTCTACCGTAGTAGCTGCAATATTTACATTTACACGTCTTATAGCTCCGTTCTTATGCTTTATGCTGTATATAGTATCTATACATTCAAGTATATATTCTATAGGATTCATGACAGGGTCCTCTCCCGCCTCTATGGCAAGTCTCTTATGCCCCATGTCCTGCAAAGCAGTAACCTCTTTTACTATCTCTTCCTGTGTCAATTTTTTTCTTGCTATATGTTTATTCTTAAGATGATACGGACAATAGACACATCCGTTCACACAATAATTTGACAAATATAATGGTGCAAATAATACTATTCTGTTACCATAGAAATCCTTCTTTATCTGCTCCGCAAGATCATATATCTCTTTTATTTTGTC
>JBJEMQ010000407.1:0-4642 GCA_051879755.1 Coprococcus sp.
TACCTACACCAGTCGGACCAAGAAACAGAAATGAACCCATAGGCCTTTTAGGATCTTTAAGTCCTACTCTGCTTCTCTTTATTGCTTTTGCCACTGCCTCAACTGCCTCATTTTGTCCTATAACACGTTGATGCAGCTCTTGTTCAAGTCTGGCAAGTTTTTTTGACTCTTTTTCTGTAAGTTTATTTACAGGAATCTTTGTCCATACCGATACGACATCTGCTATATCATTTTCATCTATGATAATCTGTTTTCCAGCCGTGGAATTAACTCTGCTAAGTTTTTTCTCGATATTTTTTTGATTTTCAAGTATTTCTGCTGCCGCATTTATATTACCTTCAGTAAGAGCATTTTCCAAATCTGATGACAACGCATCCATTTCCATCTGAAGATCTTTGCTTTTATTCGTTTTTTCTCCAAATCCAAGCCGTTTTCTTGAACATGCCTCATCCATCAAATCTATAGCTTTATCCGGTAAGAAACGGTCAGTTATATATCTTGACGAGAAATCAACAGCTGCCTCTATAGCTTCATCACTTATCTCAACATTATGATGTTCCTCATAACAGCATCTTAACCCTTTAAGTATCATTACCGCCTCATCTCTCGTCGGTTCATCCACATAAACGGGCTGAAAACGTCTCTCCAAGGCAGCATCTTTTTCTATATATTTTCTATACTCCGTCCTTGTTGTCGCACCAATCATCTGAATCTCTCCTCGCGACAACGAAGGTTTTAATATATTCGATGCATCAATGGCACCTTCTGCGCCACCTGCCCCAATAATAGTGTGAAGCTCATCCACAAAAAGAATAATATTTCCATCTGCCCTGACTTCATTAATAACTTTCTTTATTCTTTCCTCAAACTCGCCACGATATTTTGAACCAGCCACCATGCTAGATAAGTCAAGTGAAAGTAATCTCTTGCCTTTTATTGTATCAGGTACATCTCCCTTAGATATGAGATATGCTATCCCCTCTACTACAGCAGTCTTACCCACTCCCGGCTCACCAACCATACATGGATTATTCTTCATACGACGACTAAGTATCTGCATGACTCTTTGAATTTCTGCCGTTCTTCCTATAACAGGATCCAGATGTCCAAGCTTTGCCTCATATGTCAGATCACGGGAATAAGACTCCAATGTAGGAGTAGATGACTTTGACTTGCTGCCCGACTTTTTCAATGCAACATATTCTTTTTTTGCAGTATTTCCATCTATACCACATGCAACGAGTATATCTACATACATCTTCTGTATATTTATATTTTCTGCTGAAAGAAGCTTTATCGCAACACAATCCGATATTTTAAGAAGCGCTATCAGTAAATGTTCGCTTCCTACTTCAAGATTTCCAAGTCTTGAAGCTTCCTTTTCTGCATTTCTCAGAATAATCTTTGCACTATCAGTATATTTATCCTTTTCTGCAGTCAATATCCCTGCAGGTTCTAAAGTATATTTCAGCATCTCTATAATCTTCAGTATATCAACACCATTTTCGTTAAGAATTCTATATGCTGTTGTTTCTTCTACTGTTGCAAGAGCAATAAGAAAATGCTCACTTCCCACAAAATTTTGTCCCAGACTTTTGGCAACACGTTTTGCCTCTTTTACTATTTTTTCTAACTGCTTGCTATATGGAAGTTTCAATCTGGTCACCTCTTCGTTTCATTTTTATTCTATTCCAAAAAAGGCTCTGAAATAGACAACTATTTCAGAAAGCCTTTTCTTTTGTTATGATATATTAATTTTTACTGTTCGTCTATAGCTTTTCCTATATCATGACGCATATATTTATTATCAAATGATATAAGTTCCGTAGCTTCATAGGCATTTGCCCTTGCTTCAAACAAGTCTTTTCCTTTGGCAGTCACTCCAAGAACTCTTCCTCCGTTTGTCACAACTACACCGTCCTTAAGCTTTGTTCCGGCATGAAAAACAAAATACCCTTCCTTATCTGCAAATGCATCAAGGCCCTTAATTTCAAAGCCCTTTTCATACGATACAGGATATCCTTCTGATGCCAATACAACACAAACAGCAGCATTATCCTCAAATTCCAGGTTTATCTGATCAAGTGTTCCGTCTATACATGCTTCCATTACATCTATAATATCATTCTTCATTCTCGGAAGCACAACCTGAGCCTCAGGATCTCCAAACCGGGCATTATACTCAAGAACCTTTACACCATTTGGAGTCATCATAAGTCCACAGAAAAGTACACCCTTAAACTCCCTGCCTTCCGACTTCATAGCCGCCATAGTAGGCTTATATATATTCTCCATACAATATTCATCTATCTCTTTTGTATAGAATGGACTAGGTGAAAATGTACCCATACCACCGGTATTAAGTCCCTTGTCTCCATCCTGTGCTCTTTTATGATCCTGAGCAGAAGTCATAGGCTTAATAGTTGTTCCATCACAGAAACAAAGCACAGAAACCTCACGTCCTGTCATAAACTCCTCTATAACCATAGTATTTCCTGCATTTCCAAAATGCTTATCAAGCATTATCTCCTTAACTCCGGCTTTTGCTTCCTCGAGAGTATTACATATAAGAACACCCTTTCCAAGCGCAAGTCCATCAGCCTTAAGCACTATCGGGAAACTTGCATTTTCAAGATATGACATAGCAGCTTTAGCATCTGTGAAATTCTCATATGCAGCAGTCGGTATATTGTATTTCTTCATAAGATCCTTTGAAAATGCTTTTGAACCTTCAATTATAGCTGCATTTGCACGAGGGCCAAAGGCTCTTATACCGGCAGCTTCAAAAGCATCTACTGCTCCGGCAACAAGAGGGTCATCCGGTGCTACTACTACCAAATCAACTGCCTTATCCTGTGCGAATGAAACAAGCTTATCAAACTCCATAACACCTATATCCACACACTCAGCCAATTCAGCAATACCTGCATTTCCGGGTGCACAATATATCTTTGAAACTCTTTTACTCTTTGCTATACTTGTAACTATTGCGTGTTCTCTTCCGCCACCGCCTACAACTAAAACCTTCATAAAATGTCCTCCGTTTTGTATATTTAATTAGTCTTCTACCACAGCTATCCCATTTATTACTTTAACTTTATCATGTGCTATCTTATCAATAACAGCAGGCATAATAATCCATTCAGCCTGTTCCATGACTCTTCTCTGCAATATTTCAGGAGTATCACCATTTTGTACATCTACAGCCTTCTGCATAATGATAGGTCCTGTATCAGTTCCCTTATCCACAAAATGAACTGTTGCCCCTACAACTTTTACACCTCTTGCAAGAGCTGCTTCATGCACCTTAAGGCCATAACATCCGGTTCCACAGAATGACGGAATAAGTGATGGATGAATATTTATTATCTTGTTTGGATATGCATCTATTATCAATTCAGGAATAACTACAAGAAAACCTGCCAATACAATTAAATCCACATTAAAAGAATCTATGGTATCAAGCAAAGCTTTATTAAATACATCCCTATTCTCATAATCTTTAGGTGAAACTACCTTGCCTTCTATTCCGGCTTTCTGTGCTCTGGTTAATGCATATGCATTTCTGTTATTACTGATAACACCTGCTATCTCCGTATCTCTTATAGTACCATTATCTATACCGTCTATAATTGCCTGAAGATTTGTACCGCCTCCAGATACAAGCACTGCTATTCTTAGCATAACTCTACTCCTTTTTCTCCTGCAACAGTCTGTCCTATAATATATGCCTCTTCTCCGGCAGCCTTTAAAGCCTCCAATGTCTTATCTGCATCAGCAGGGTCAACTGCGAGACACATACCAATACCCATATTGAATGTATTGTACATCATCTGCTCATCTATATCTCCCGTCTTCGCAAGGAGCTTAAATATCGGTGGAACTTCATATGAATCCTTCTTAACTGATGCACATATTCCATCAGGAAGCATTCTTGGGATATTCTCATAGAAACCACCGCCTGTTATATGACTGCATCCTTTTATCTTAACGCCGGCATTTTTTACTGACTTAAGTGCTTTGACATATATTCTCGTTGGTGCAATAAGTGTCTCGCCAAGTGTCTTGCCAAGTTCATCATAATATGTATTAAGTGACTCAGCTGTCATATCAAACACCTTACGTACAAGTGAAAATCCATTACTGTGCACACCGCTTGAAGCAATACCAATAAGAGTATCTCCTGCTTTAATATCTTCTCCGGTAATCAAATCTTTTTTCTCTACTACACCTACTGCAAAACCTGCGAGGTCGTATTCATCCTCAGGCATAAGTCCGGGATGCTCTGCTGTCTCTCCTCCTATCAGTGCCGCTTCAGACTGAACACATCCCTCTGCCACACCACTTACGATAGCTGCAATCTTTTCAGGGTAATTCTTACCACATGCTATATAGTCAAGGAAAAATAACGGTTCTCCACCGGCACAGGCAATATCATTTACACACATTGCCACTGCATCAATTCCAATGGTATCATGCTTATCCATGATAAATGCAAGCTTAACCTTGGTACCACATCCGTCTGTACCGGATAACAATACAGGTTCTTCCATATCTTTGATTTTTTTCAAAGAAAATGCACCGGAAAATCCTCCAAGTCCACCAAGAACCTCTTCGCGCATTGTTCTTTTTACATATTCCT
>JBJEMQ010000408.1:0-21777 GCA_051879755.1 Coprococcus sp.
ATCAAACAATAATCCCTTTTCTTCAAGGTATACAAGTACCTTAGGGTCTGCATCCTTTACAAAAAGTCCCGCAAATGGTGTTTCTTCTGTTAAATCACCTTTTCCATCTACAAACTGTACAAATGGCAGGTCATACTTTCTTCCTACATTTGCATCATCCTCACCAAATGCCGGTGCTATATGAACTATACCTGTACCATCTGTCATGGTAACATAGCTGTCACATGTAATAAAATGGCCTTTTTTATTCTGCTTCTCACATACAGGCTTTACACACTCAAATAAAGGCTCATACTCCTTGTATTCAAGGTCTTTACCTTTATATGTTTCAAGAATCTCATACGCAGGAGCAGCAGGTGTATCTTCTCCAGCCTCTTTTGCAAGACCACCAAGTACTTTATCAAGAAGCGCTTCTGCCATATAATATGTGTAACTGTCTGCTGCCTTGACCTTTACATATGTTTCATCAGGATTTACACAGAGCGCTACATTTGAAGGAAGTGTCCATGGTGTCGTTGTCCATGCCAGGAAATATGCATCCTCACCAACTGCCTTAAATCTTACAACTGCGGAACGCTCTTTTACAGTCTTATAACCCTGTGCCACCTCATGACTGGACAAAGGTGTACCACAACGCGGACAATAAGGAACAATCTTAAAGCCTTTGTACAATAAGCCCTGATCCCATATTTTCTTTAAAGCCCACCATTCAGATTCAATAAAATCATCATCATATGTTACATATGGATTGTCCATATCGGCCCAGAAACCGACCTTACCTGAGAATTCCTCCCACATACCTTTATATTTCCAGACAGATTCTTTACATTTCTGAATAAACGGCTCAAGACCATATTCCTCTATCTGTTCCTTACCATCTATACCAAGAAGCTTTTCTACCTCAAGCTCAACCGGCAGTCCATGTGTATCCCAGCCGGCTTTTCTAACTACATTATGTCCCTTCATAGTCTGATATCTTGGAATCATATCCTTGATAACACGGGTAAGCACATGACCTATATGCGGCTTGCCGTTTGCTGTCGGAGGTCCGTCATAGAACGTATATGTAGGCAGATCCTTTGTCTCCTCTACACTCTTTTCAAATACCTTGTTCTCTTTCCAGAAGTCAAGTACCTTCTGTTCTCTCTCAACAAAGTTGAGCTTCGTTGATACCTTGTCGTACATTTCTTTATCGTCCTTTCTTTTAAATTCATAAAATCATCAACATTTAATCTGAAACTCTTTTTTAGTACATAAAAAGCCCTCCGTCGTAATCAGGACGAAGGGCTTGAAATTCGTTATACCACCTATTACTAACATACTATCATATGTGATTTCCTTAACGCAGAAAATACGTCAGAGCCTACTTATCCTTATGTCCGGATGTTCGGTCCGCAGCTTAAGAGTGATATTCCACAGATATTACTTACACCGGGCTTCCACCATCCCCGACTCGCTCAAAGCTTTCATATTCAGTGTACTGTCTCTGTCACAGCCTTTATTGCTATACTAAATCAAGCTTTAGTATAGCAAAGAAAAAACATTTGTCAATTACAAAAATAACTTTTAAGCAAAAACTATTTCAAACTTAATTAATGTGAACGAAATTAATATGTTTCTATAGCTATAACACTGCTATCCGTAAAAGCAGAAAATTCAGAAAAGTCCAAACTCATATCATTAATATGGTCTGTATTAATAGTCATGGTAATAACGCAGTCAACTCCGGCTGAATTTTCAACATACGTTGCAAATATAATTTCATTGTTATCATAAACTGAACCATCTTCATATACTACTCTTCCTTTGTGTTCCAGCCATAAATATTCTCTTCCCTCATCATTTGTTATACTGCCTGTTTCATTAGAATATTCATACTTATTACCGTTTTTTTCTTCAAGACGTTTATCTAAATCCTGCACATCAGCCATTTCCAAGTCAATAGCTTCCTGAGCGGATGCAAGCTGCTTTACATAAAATCCGACAAACACTTTATTATCATCATTATATAATGCCCAGTCATATGACTTGTTGCCAAAATGCATTTCATATTTCTCCGGCACTGATAATGTTGCTTTTACACAGATATCTCCATTTTTATCTGTTGCTACAATTTCATTTAATTCAAGATTTGAGGCCGGCATTACATATTTTTCAGGATACTCCTCATTATCATTACTATTTTTCTCTTCTGTTTCTTTTTCAGTTACTTCCTGCGTTGTATCCTCCGATGCCGCTACCTCTGTTTCAGTTTTGTCTGATGTATCCTCCTCCGATGCCGCTACCTCTGTTTCAGTTTTGTCTTCTAAAGCCTCTGTTGTTGTCACTTCTGTATTTGCCAATAAATCATCATTATCCTTATTTGTATTGTTGTGATTAATAACAGCAATAACGCCACCTGTCACAACTGCAACAGCTACTACACCACCAATAATTTTTGCCTGTATAGTACGAAATATATGCTTTGAACCTCCTTTTATTCCGGATTTTGCAGCTTTACCTGCAGCTGCTGTCTGATGTCCGGAAATGTCACTACCGGTAAATGAAGAAAGAAATTTCGGAGCAACATATGGCATATACATATTCTGTGCTTCTGCAAAAAGCAGACTTGATAAAAATGGTACTGCTGCAACTGAGTACAATTTGTCATTATTCTTATTCTCATACTGTATTACTCCCTGCTTTATCTTTGCTCTGGCTGCCGACAGACGGTAAGTAACTGTTCCTGTAGGACATTCCATTATCTTCGCAATTTCAGGAACAGATATTCCATCAAAATAGTACATAACCACAGTCTGATACATCACATCCGAAAGCGAATTCTGCATAATATTCATTATAACTTCACGCTTTGCCTTATTTGTTATGTACTCCTCAGGAAGAAAATCTTCACGTTCCTCAAGCTGGACATTTCCCATACTTTCATTATCCATCAATACCGCTTTCTCCTTTTTGATATAATTTATACAGGCATTTGCAGTAATTCTCATCAGCCATGGAACAAAGCTGTTATAATTTACCAGATTCGAAAGATTCTTATACGCTGTTAAATATACCTCCTGTGTCATATCCAATGCATCTTCCTGATTTTTTAAGAAACTGATACAGTTAAAGTATACCGAACGATAAGTCTGCTGATAAAGTGTCTCAAATGCTGCTGAATTACCTGACACAGCCTGTTTAACTAATTCTTCTACATTAATATTATTATCCACTTTACTTTCTCCTTTTTCTAATTTATTTAATTCATCAATAACACATCTGCGTTCCTGATACAGAATTCGCATCATCATTGCTGATATTTTCATCTGCATATTCCCGCAATCTAAGCATAAAATTTGTGATTCTATTATATAGACAAATTAATACTTTAATTTGTTGGGTATTTTATATCAAATTTCTATAATATATATCAATTTGAAATTTATTTCCGACAATCTCTGTCTTCCGCCTGCCTTGTCATTTTCAAAAAATGGTAGTAAACTGTGCCTTGCACATAATATTACACATTTTGGAGAATACCATATGAACAAAAAAGCAAAAGCAATTATATATATTATAATATCAGCATTTTCTTTTGCCTGTATGAATGCATGCATAAGACTTTCGGGAGATCTTCCTGTTATCCAGAAAGCATTTTTCAGAAATCTTATTGCTGCGATTATTGCCTTTATTATTCTAATAAAAAGTGGTGAAGGAATGCATTATGAAAAACGCCATATCCCTATGCTGTTTCTGCGCGCCATATGCGGAACACTTGGAATTATGTGCAATTTCTATGCTGTAGACCATATGAATATATCAGATGCATCGCTGCTTAATAAGCTGTCACCCTTTGCTGCTGTTATATTTTCCATATTCATGTTAAAAGAAAAGGTAAACTTAAAACAGACCATATCTCTTATTATTGTATTTACAGGAGCATTATTTGTCATAAAACCAACTTTAGACTTTTCCGAATTTGCACCCGGTCTGATAGGACTAATTGGAGGAATATCTGCAGGAGCCGCTTACACGGCAGTCAGATATCTCGGCAACCATGGCGCTAAAAGTCCTCAGATAGTTTTCTTCTTCTCTGCATTTTCGACTATAGTTATGCTGCCATACCTTCTAATCTATTATAAGCCTATGAGCATATCACAATTTGTGATTTTAATGCTTACGGGTGTATTTGCAGCAGCAGGCCAGTTTTCCATTACGGCTGCCTATTCAAATGCTCCCGCAAAGGAAATATCAATATTCGATTACACACAGATTATATTTTCTGCCATACTTGGATTTGCGCTGTTTGAACAAATTCCTGATATTTACAGTATACTGGGATATATTATTATATTGTCCGTAACAGCTTATACATGGGTGAAAAATATGAAAGAATAACTTACAGCAAATACCTCTTGACATATCAAAGTTACAGGTATTAGAATATTTTCATAATATATTTATCGGCTGTGACAGGAACAGTAAGATAACTTGAAATATCCAGAGAGGCTTTCATCTGGTGGAAGAAAGCTATATAGATGTTATCTGAAGACCATCCTTGAGCTGTTTATCTGAAATGAAGTCTTATTCAGCAATTTTTTAACTGCACATTCAACCAGGCTTCAGATTATGATAAACCGTTGATTACGTTATAATCATTTAATGAGAGCCTTTTCACAAATAATTATATATTTATGTATATATCCGTTTTGAAAGGGAAACAGGGTGGAACCGCGAATTAATTAATCGTCCCTGATATGGCAAATGCTGTATCAGGGATTTTTTAGTTTTCCTTGCCGGCAAAGCTGACCGAATCCGGCGCTATGTCTTTTGGCAGCTCGAATTGAACCTGTATACGGTAAAGCCAGTACTAATATTTATGGAAAGGAAGTAACAAAATGAAAATCACTTTAAAAGATGGCTCTGTAAAGGAATATTCAGAGTCTATGGCAGTTATTGATATCGCAAAGGATATCAGCGAAGGGCTTGCAAGAGCAGCATGTGTAGCAGAAGTAAACGGTGAGGTAGTCGACCTCAGAACAGTTATAGACAATGACTGCACGCTTAATATCCTTACATTTGACAGTGAAGAAGGAAAACATGCTTTCAGACATACTGCTTCACATGTATTGGCGCAGGCTGTAAAGCACCTGTATCCTGATGCAAAATGTACAATTGGTCCGGCTATTGAAGATGGATTCTACTATGACTTTGATATGCCTTCCCTTTCAAGAGAAGATCTGGACAAAATTGAAGCCGAAATGAAGAAAATCGTAAAAAAGGGAGATCCTATAACAAGATTCACTCTTCCTCGTGCTGAAGCAATCAAATTCATGGAAGAAAAGGGTGAGCCATATAAGGTTGAACTGATAAATGACCTTCCTGAAGATGCCGAAATCAGTTTTTATGAGATGGGCGATTTCACAGACCTTTGTGCAGGACCGCACCTTATGAATTCAAAATATGTGAAGTTTTTTAAGCTTACCTCTTCTTCAGGTGCATACTGGCGTGGAAATGAAAAGAATAAAATGCTGACACGTATATATGGTACGGCATTTACAAAAAAAGAGGATTTGCAGGAAAGACTTGAATACCTTGAAAATATTAAGCTTCGTGACCATAACAGACTTGGCCGTGAAATGGAACTGTTCACTACAGTTGATGTAATCGGACAGGGACTTCCACTCTTTATGCCTAAGGGCACAAAGATGATACAGAAGCTCCAGCGATGGATTGAAGATCTTGAGGATTACGAATGGGGCTATGTAAGAACAAGAACACCTCTTATGGCAAAATCAGACCTCTACAAGATATCAGATCACTGGGGTCACTACAAGGACGGTATGTTCCTTCTCGGAGAGGATGACGAAGACGAAAATGGTGTCAGTGCTTCAGGAAAAGAAATCATGGCTCTTCGTCCTATGACATGTCCTTTCCAATACTATGTATATAAAGCAACTCAACATTCATACAGAGATCTTCCATACCGAATGGGTGAAACTTCTACCCTGTTCCGTAATGAAGATTCAGGAGAAATGCATGGACTTACCCGTGTACGCCAGTTTACAATCTCCGAAGGTCATCTCATCTGTACACCGGAGCAGATAAAAGAAGAATTCAAGAACTGCGCTGCACTTGCAAAATATGTACTTGAAACATTGGGTGTGGAGGAGGACGTTACCTATCGTATGTCCAAATGGGATCCTGAGAATCCGGACAAATATCTTGGTACAGCAGAGGAATGGGATACTGTTCAGGATGCTATGCGTGATATTCTTGATGAAATCGGTCTTACCTATACAGAGGAAGCCGGCGAAGCTGCATTCTACGGTCCAAAGCTTGATATTCAGGCAAAGAATGTATATGGCAAAGAAGATACCATGATTACTATACAGCTTGATATGTTCCTTGCTGAAAGATTTGATATGTACTATATCGACCAGAATGGAGAAAAGAAGAGACCTTATATAATTCACAGAACATCTATGGGATGCTATGAAAGAACACTTGCATGGCTTATTGAAAAATATGCCGGTGCATTCCCTACATGGCTCTGTGCTGAGCAGGTTCGTATCCTTCCTATCTCAGACAAATTCCTTGACTATGCGGAGGAAGTAAAGTCAGCATTATTCAAAGCCGGTATCAGAGATGTTACTATTGATACACGTTCTGAAAAAATAGGTTACAAGATTCGTGAAGCACGTCTTGATAAGCTTCCATATATGCTTATTGTCGGTGCAAATGAAGCTGAAACAGGTTCAGTATCAGCACGTAAGCGTGGAGAAGACGGAGACATGGGTTCAATGCCTATAGATGATTTTATTGCTATAATCAAAAAAGATATTGATACAAAGCAATTACAACCATAATCAAACCTTTCCCTATTATGACATTTTTCTTTATAAAGAATGGGAAATTTCCTAAAAAATAGAGGCTGCCACCGGCAGTCTCTATTTTTGCTCTCTATTTTTGCCACATCAATGCACATGTTTCTTCAGCCCAGCTGTACTGGGTCATATACTCACCATGAAACTCCGGTTTTCCTGTCTGCAGGAAACTATAATAGTCACAGTCTATACGTTCAGTATCCACAAAATAGCTGTAGCCATTTTGTCGTAATATCTCTTCAGCACCAACCGTCTCTAATGCATTGCGCAAATCAATAAAAAGCTGATGCAGATAATTCATATTCTTACTATTATCTGTTCTATCCGGCCACAAAATGGCACATATTTGCTTTGCAATCATACCCGAACCATTTCGGTCTATTAATATTGCCAACAGTTCTTTTGATTTTGAACGCTTAAAGCTTAACACCTCTCCATGTGAAAATGCCTCAAAATTACCAAAGCACTTAACTGTAAGCAGCTTTTCTCCTTCCTTTATTCCTTTAATATAGTCAATCTCCTTTTGAACCGCTTCTGCTGTTATAGGCTTTATAAGATATCCTGAAACATGAAGACGAAAAGCATCTACTGCATACTGGGCAAAACCGGTACAAAATATTATTTTACATTCAGGCCGGGCTTCTACAATTCTTTCTGCAAGAGCAAGTCCCCCCATTCCACGCATACTTATATCAAGAAATGCAATGTCTACAGGATTATTTTCCACCCATTCCAAAGCAGAAGAACAGCTGGAAAATTCTGCTATCGAATTAATATCCGGCGAAGAAGAAACTGCTGCCGTCAGCATCTTAAGCATCGGACGTTCATCATCTACAGTTATTGCAATCATGCCTCTTTGTCCTCCTTTGGTATTTCTATTAATGCTGTTGTACCCTTACCCGGTATACTATCTACTGTCAATGTACCGCCACACATTGCTTTAAGGCGTCCACGAATATTCCGGATGCCGATATGATTTTGTCCATCCTGAATATCATTTGAATCAAAGCCTACACCATTATCCATAACACTTACACAATAATAATCATTTGTTTCATATGATGTTATAGTTACGGTACCTCCTCTTTCAAGGCCCATAAGTCCGTGTTTTATGGCATTTTCCACCAAAGGCTGAACAGACAGCGCCGGTAATGCAAACTCATCAGCATGCAAATCAAATTTAATCTCCATATCAGGAAATCGGACTTTCTCAATATCTACATAATGCTTTACATGTTCCATTTCCTCTGATAAAAGTATCAGCTCATTACTATTCAGTTCACTGAAATTACCACGAAGATATAAAGAAAAATCATGTACCAGCTTTGACGCAGTTTCAGGCTGTTCAAGGCAAAGCTGCTCAATCGTACCAAGTGTATTATAAATAAAATGAGGCTGAATCTGGCTCATCATAATGGCAATACGGCTCTCCTCTAACTCCGCCTTCAGTTTTTTCTCCCGAAGTGCTGCACGAATATTCTGCGGAATAACCATAAAAACTACTGCAAGAGCAATCAGGAATAACAAAATAAATACCTTTTTGGAAATAAACCCACCTTGCCACCATCCTGTAGCTGTTCCAATAATATCAGTAATGAATGCCATAAGTGATATAACAGACATTCCAAGTAAAACAATCTGCTTTCTCTTTACTCTGCTAATACTGCCAATTATACAAACAAGCAGAATGATGCTCACAAGTATCTGGGTTATCGCCCAAATCAGATTCGTATCATATATATACATATATCCTGTGATATCCATTACAATAAGAATAACAGTTACTGCCCCTGATAAAGCAACAAAAAATCTGCCATACTTTTTTATCTTCTCTGATAAGCACATCGTAATAAGACTCATCATACAAAATATATAAAGCATCATACAAAGCTCTTCCGCTGTTGTATTCAAAATTATCATGTCACTCCAAAGACATATATTTGGAGAACTAAATATAAAATATCCACCTGCAAAAAATATCATAAGACCTATAAGCCACATGGTTTTACTATTAGGAATACGAAAAAGCGATGAGAATATAGCTACTCCAAACAGTACAAGTGATACAATCATACCGGCAAATCCCAAGGTTCTCTCAACATACCCATCTTTTTCCAGCGCAGCTTTAAATATTTCGTTGTCACTATAAACATACATTGAGCTGAGAAAATTATCAACAGCATCTTCATTTCCAAACCTATGCCTGTTTGTTAATACAATTTCAATAGTATCGGTATCAGTCCCTGTATAACAATATTGATTCCATACCTTTCCGCAGAGACTTTCATCAAAATCAGAATTTTCAATATCACTTACATGCGGCTCCTGTCCCGGCACATAAAACACTGCACCAATATGGTCATAGTAAAGCTCAATCGAAAATCCATTCGGAAGTCTTCCTATTACTTCTGAACAATCCGGCGTCTCTAACTGAAAATAACCTTTAAGCGTTACATCACCTTTCGTCGCAGAAATGTGCTCCCCCTTCACAAGAGGCTTCCATTCGCCATCAGCAATCTTATATTCTCCTTGAAAAGTTACTCTAAGGGGAACAGACATTTGCGCCTGGTTACTTCCTGTAATATTCATTATCATAAGGAACATTCCAAAAAAAATAATCAAAATCACACCTATTGTTGCAAAAGGCAGTTTTTTTAGTTTATTTAACATTTTACCTGTTTTTGACACTACTAATCCTCCACATATTTATATTCAAATCAAACTTTCTGTCATTCAATTTATCTCATAACTAAAGTCATATGACTCTGTATCAGATTATAAACAAAAAAATTTTCTCTTTCAAGTCAGGAAGCCAGGCTCCAATACATTTACATTAAGAGTAAAACCATAAGCGTTCTGTATCAAATCATAAACGGAATTAATTGAATCTGTCTTACTTAGGCTGTATAATATATAAATAAGAAAAAATGTTAATTTACAGAACGGAGAAAGTATGAAAAAAGTAACTCTGATTATACCCTGCTATAATGAGGCGGAATCACTCCCTTTATTTGCAGAAGAACTTAACAAGGTTATTAATTCCCTTCCGGCTTATGAATTTGAAATCCTTATGATAAATGATGGTTCTTCAGATTCAACCTTGTCGGTAATGAAAGAACTCAGTCAAAAAAATGGCAAATACAAATATCTGTCATTTTCAAGAAACTTTGGCAAAGAAGCTGCTATGTATGCAGGTTTCTGTAATTCCGATGGAGATTATGCAGCTGTTATGGACGCAGATATGCAGGATCCACCGAGTCTGCTTCCGGAAATGCTGTCCTGTCTTGAAGAGGAAGATTATGACAGCGTTGCTACAAGGCGCGTATCGAGAAAAGGAGAACCGGCTATTCGCTCATGCTTTGCAAGACTCTTTTATAAACTGATTAACAAAATATCTGATGCTGATGTTGTTGATGGTGCCAGAGATTTTCGTCTTATGAAGAAAGAAATGGTGGATGCCATAGTTTCCATGTGTGAATATAACCGCTTCTCAAAGGGTATATTTGGCTGGATTGGATTTAAGACAAAGTGGCTTGAATATGAAAATGTAAACAGAATAGCCGGAGAAACGAAATGGAGTTTCTGGGGATTATTCAAATATGCCATAAACGGTATAATAAATTTCTCAGAAGCTCCAATGTCAATTGCATCCGGTTTTGGTATTTTCTGTACCTTTCTGTCATTTATTATGGTAATATTCTTCTTCATAAGGAAGCTGATATTTGGCGACCCTGTAGCCGGCTGGCCATCTCTTGTATGTATTATACTCTTTATAGCCGGACTCCAGTTTCTTTGCATGGGAATAATGGGCAAATATATTGCCAAAACATACATAGAGGTAAAAAACAGACCTCACTATATCATTGCAGAAACCGATAAGCAAAATGTAAAAAAAGTAAATTAACCAGACTTAATCCGTATTCTGATACAAAAAGTACCATGGAACAGTAGATGGAAGTTTATCAAAATCCTTTCTCTCATATTCTGTAATATGTGTATTTTTATCAATACGGATTACTCTGTCTGCAAGGGAAAGTGCATCAGCCATATTAACAGCAATAATCACTACTGCAATCCCCTGATCAAGCAAACGCTTTTGCAATTTCCAGATTAAAAGACGGTGAGGAACATCTTCTCCCTTAAATGGCTGTATACAAAAAACAATCTTTGGCTTTTGTAATAAAATTCTTGTATATACAATCTCACTTCTCTGCAGATCCGTAAGCTCCGCAACACGATTATCAAATATCTCAACACCTAACTGTTCTGTAACAGTATCGCGGATACTTTTCTGCACACCATATGACATCCATACCTGTGGTATTCTATGGTCCATGCACATGCACAGATTATCCATGACTGACATATCCTCAAATATCATATTTTCCCATGGCTGCTCCAGTATAACAGCAATATCCCTGTTATCCATTGCTGTTATGCGCCTGCCTCCAAGATAAAATCTACCGGATACCGGATATTCCCTACATTCCAAAATGTCCAGGATTTCCTTTGAAATCCTTTGCTCCAGACATTGTACAACAAGACACTCACCCTCATGCACATCAAAGCTAAGATTATTCAGATATTTTCCTGTCAAACCATTTACAGAAAAAATAACATTATCATTACACGGTTTTCTCTGTATCAACCGTTCCTGAACATTTGAAATATACTCTTGAGCACAATACTTCGCTATTTCTCTGGGATTTTCATTACAGTCCATTATTTTAATAATACGCCTGTTCATCATAAAAGCAGCTCTGTCGCAAATCTGTACAATTTCTTCAAAATGAGGACTTATATACAAAAATGAAAAACCCTTTTTTGCATATTTCCTCATTATCTCATACAGCTTATCAATCTCACTGTCACTTATAATCGTACTTATTTCCTTCATGACAATAAGCTTGTGTCCGGCAACAACAGCACGCAAAATTTCTACAACAATTCTCTCAAAGGATGTCAGCTTTTCAACAGTAGCCAAAGGATTTAATGGAATGCCCACATCGTCAATAAATGGTTGAAGCTGACGTTTTAAAAAACGATAATTTAAAAATCTCTGTCTGTAACCACGGCGCAATATCATTACATTTGTCAAAACACTCTGACCATCAACCAAAGAACTTATATCTCCAATTACAGAAACCCTGTTTCTGGATATACTGTCATTTACCCATGAATCCACAAGCTTCTCCTGATAGTATATATAACCATGATAAAGTGGCGAATACTCTTCAAGAATTTTTAGCAATGCCGGCAGACCATATGCACCAATGGGCATCAGCCCCATGATTTCTCCTTCAAAAATATTCAAATCAAAATCCTGAAGCAAAGTTTTTTCATTTTCTTTATAGGTTACATGTTCAAATCGCAATACTTCTCTTCTCATGATAACGCTCCCTGATTTTTAATTTCACGCTCGTCATGTACTATCGGAATAGAAATTTCTACATCTGTTCCTATATTTTTCATGGAAAAGATATGCAGACCATATTCAGCTCCAAAAATAAGATGAATACGATGATTTACATTATATAATGCTATTCCGCCTTTTTGCTCCTTATTCTCTGCAGAAAACTGGTCACTGCTTCGCTCTAACTTATCATTTAGCTTTGCAAGTGTCTTTTCATCCATACCTACTCCATCATCTGAAACACGAATGATAACTCTGCTTCCGGTAAGCATAAGATGAATTGTCTGCTTTCCCTTGCCAAGCTTAGGCTCCGTTCCATGAATAATACTATTTTCAAGAACAGGCTGAAGTGTCAGTTTAGGTATACGGCATCTAAGAATCTCTTCTCTGTTTTCTTCATCACAATCTATTGAAAGACTAATCCTGTCACCAAAACGATACTGTTGAATTTTAAAATAAATCTGACAATTATCAAGCTCCTCCTCTACAGTAACGAGATTTTCTACCTTACTGACTGTATATCGAAAATAATTTGCCAATGCTTCTGTCATCTCTGCAACATGATCCACTCCCGCAATAAGTGCTTCACTTCTTATACCATCCAAAGTATTGTACAGGAAATGCGGGTTAATCTGATTTTGCAATGCAAGATATTGAGCCTGTCTTTTATTTAAATTGGAAATTCGTGTTGATGTCATTATATCTACCATCTTTTCCCATTCCCGCTGCGAAGCCGGTGTAAGCATTACACCTGTTGGGTTACTCTTTCCCCATCGCTCATATACCATATAACCGTCAAGAAGCTGATTCTGCATTTTTTCAGCCTCCCTGAATGGACGATATATCCAAAAAATATATAAAATTGTTAAAAAAATAATCATTACAGTCATAAATAGTAAGGCTTTAGGAGAAGTATGATATTTATATACCGAAATTGCTTCCCTCAAAATTAATACCAGAAACAGAATAAAGCCACAATCTGCAAGAAAACGTACACGATTTGAAATATATCGCAGCTTTTTTGTAATCTTCTTCATGAATTTCCTCCTATGTGTGACTCCTATCCATACAGCTTACGAAATACAGCAGGTTTAACTCCTGTCAGCTTACTAAATGTCTGAGTAAAATATTTCAAATCTTTATATCCCACCTTCTTACATATGTCTGATACCGAAAGATTTGTCTCGCGTAAAAGTACCTTTGCCTGTTCTACTCTCACATTCATAAGATATTTTGCAAATCCTATGTCTGCTTCTTTCTTAAAAATAACACTAAAGTATGCCGGACTTAATCCTACATAATCACTGACTTCTTCAAGAGAAATCTGTTCCATATAATGATTTTGAATATATTGTTTGGCAAGGCGTATCGGTCTTGTTGAATCCTGCTCATACCGGTCCATATACTCTTTAAACAAATTTTTTTCAAATTCATTCATTGTTTCAAATAAATTTAATGCATTTGCACATAAATCACATTCATCTGTAAAATGTTTAAGTAATTCCGACTTGTCCTGCAGATTCAGGCGTACAATAAACATATTTCCTGCCTCTATAACAAGTTCATATATCTCTACCCCCTGCAGTCCCTTTGTATCCATTACTTCATTGTACAAACGCATATTTGCAGCCTCAAGCTCATCCGGATTCAAAACCTCTAACACATGTGCAATTTCTCTGGAATACTGGTCAAGCAGCTTTTTTTCATAAAGTACTCTATTTTTTGCTTCATACTCTATTACCTTTCCATTTCCTTTTACAAGGCGCTCTTTAACTGCTATTTCAGCATTCTGCAATGATTCCGGCAGACATTCAATATTTTTCTCAAAGCTTCCTATACCAAGAGTAAAATCAACATTACCAAATAAATGTTTTTGCGAATTAATCTGATTCAAACAATCATACATGGTTTTCTTAACTATACTCTTATTTCCTTCAGTACAATTTAAAATTCCATAAATATAAAAATTGTATTGATAATATGTCCAGTCAAAACAGCATTTTCCAAGTCCTGTATCAAATACTTTAATTATCTGTTCTTTATATATATCAAATATTTCATAAAAATTATCTTTTTTGTCTATATCACATCTTAAGCAAAAGCCAAGAAAATAACCTGTTTTTATTGGAAAATGATACTGTCCCTCCAATACCTCAGCACTAATGGAACTTGCCTGTCCATTTAAAAGACGCTCTACCAAAAGCTGTCTCAGCTTCTTTTCATCCTTTTTCTGATTTTCCTGATTATTTTCCTGAAGTTTTACTCTGTTTCGCTCTTCTTCAATATTTGCTTTAAGCTTCCGCATTGTATCACAGAGTTCTGTTTTGTTAATAGGTTTAAGCAGATAATCCCTCACGCCCAATTTTATAGCTGATTGTGCATATTCAAAATTGGCATATCCACTGATTACTACAATCTGAATATTACTACATATTTTCCGAACCTGTTCAATAAGCTCTACCCCACCACATCCCGGCATCTTAATATCTGTAATCAGAATATCCGGATTCTCTTTCTTTATAAGTTCTAATGCCTCTATTCCATTTGCAGCAAAACCGGAAAGCTCCATTCCAAGACCTTCCCAATCCATCAGCGCCTGTATAAGGCGACAAATATGCGCTTCATCGTCTGCAATAACGACTTTAATCATTACAAACATCCCCCTGATATTTCTATATTCGCTATTATATTACTATATTTTCCATAAAAATGGAATAAATGAAGGTAAAAAAACAACCACTGCTTTCACAGTGGTTGTTTCTTTATTTTAATGATTTAATAAATATGTATTACTGAACAAGGTCTTTTACAAGTACTGATACACCTGTATCTACAACTTCTCCATTATGGCTTGTGCCATTTATAGCATCAAGACAAGCATCTACGCCAAGTCTTCCCATCTCACCAGGATTCTGAGACATTGTTGCGTAAAGATATCCATCAGTAATAAGTGACTTGATAGAGTCTGATGTATCAAAACCTACACCAACAAGCTTATCATTTCCACTAGCCTTGATAGCATTTCCTACACCTGTTGTAGAACCTTCGTTACATCCGAATGCAGCTACAACACCCTGTGTAATATAGTTCTGAGCTATTTCCTGAGCCTTAGCAGCATCACCTTCACAATACTGTGTCTCTAACAGATTGAACTCTGTTCCTTCAAATGCTGAACGGAAACCTGCCTCACGGTCTACACATGACTGAGTTGCTGTATTAACATTTACGATACCGATATCACCTGATGTAATGCCTTTTTCCTTTAATGCACTAATCATTGTCTCACCGGCTGTCTTACCAGCAGCCTTGTTATCAGTTGAGAAAGTAGCCTCTGCCTCTACATTTGCAGGAGAATCTACATAAACAACCTTAATACCTGCAGCAATTGCATCCTTAATTGCACCTGAAACTGAATCAGGTCCGTTTGCAGCTACCATAATAGCATCGTAACCATTTGCAACTGCATTGTTTATAGCCTCAATCTGCTGTGCATCATCCTTTGTATTAGGAGAGTTGAAGTCGAGTGTTACACCCTTTGCCTCTGCCTCTGCTACTGCGCCATCCCTAAGTGACAGCCAATACTGGTCGATAGAATCCATTGTAATAAGTGCTATCTTTACATCACCACTACTTGAGCTACCACCTTCAGTAGACTCCTTTGTTGCTGCTGATGTATCGCCTCCTGACTTATTACCATCGTCGCTCTTACCTCCGCAACCAAACAATGTCACACATGCAAGTGACAAGCAACATATTGCTGCTAATACCTTTTTTCTCATAATTTTTTACCCCCTAAGATAAATTTTTTATATACCCATTATACATTTCATTTCGCCAATATGCAACACATTTATTTCTTTTTCTTGAAGCCTTTGCCTCTTCTACCGATAATATCAAGCAATACGGCCAATACAACGATAACACCGATTACGATACGCTGGATACCAACAGGAGCACTGATCATATTAAGACCATTCTGTAATGTCTGCCATACAGCAGCACCTGCAAATGTACCAAGCAGAAGTCCTGAACCACCAAGAGGTGATACACCACCTATAACGCCTGCTGCAACACCATACATTTCGTACATGTTACCTGCTTCCATGTTACCCATACCAGCCTGTGCACAAAGGATTAAACCTACTACTGTAGCACAGATAGCACTTACTATATAAGCCTTTGTTGTAGTTGCTACAACATTTACACCTGATAACTGAGCAGCCTCTGCATTAGAACCGATTGCATAAATATGACGTCCACTTCTTGTTTTTGAAAGTATAAAGAAGAATACAATAAATAATACCAAAGCAATCCAGAATGTATTATATATACCAAGGAACTTACCATAGTAGAAGAAATCCTGGAAGCTCTGTGCTGTATCCTGACCAATCTTCTTTCCGATATTATCTGTATTTCTGTTGTTATTTACCATGTATGCAACACCACGTGCAAGGAACATTGTTCCAAGTGTTGCAATGAATGGTGGAAGCTTGAACTTTCCAACTAAGAAACCATTAATAACACCAATTACTAATGAACATACAAAAGTAATAATGATTGCTAAAATAGGATGAAGTCCTGAAACCATAAGAGTTGCAGATAACATAGCACTCATACCTACTATAGAACCGATTGACAAATCGATATTACTTGTTATCATTACATAACTTTGTCCAACACCTACTAAGAGGAAGATAGACATAGCTCTCAGCAGGTTCATATTATTCTGCATTGAAAATACACTTGTATTAATAATACCAAATACAACATAAATGATAATCAATGCTACAAATGCGGTTAATGCTGCACGCATACCACGAATATCCAAAAACTGTTTTAATCCACCTTTTTTCATTTCTATTCCTCTCCGGCAACTCTATTTGCCATTTTATTTTCGAAACTTGTTGCATACTCCATAATCTTATTCTGTGTTGCTTCAGCCGCACTCAGTTCTCCGGTAATACGTCCATCGCACATAACAAGAATACGATCCGCAATACCCATAACCTCAGGCATTTCTGATGAAACAAACAAAACTACGATACCCTGACGCTTAAGCTTGTTCATAAGATTATAAATCTCAACCTTTGCTCCAACGTCAATACCTCTGGTTGGTTCATCAAAGATAACAACTCTGGAATTTCTTGCAAGCCATTTTCCAACAACTACTTTCTGCTGATTACCACCTGAAAGTGTTTCTGCTTCAACATCAAGACTTGCTGTCTTAATCAGAAGATTATTAACTGCCTTTTCACAAAGCTCATTCTCTTTTCTTGAACTGATGATTCCTGTCTTGCCGCATACAATATCCAGATTTGGCAAAGCAAGATTCTGTCTGATACTAAGCTTTGTACAAAGACCATCTTTCTTTCTGTCCTCAGGTGCCAACACAATTCCTGCTTTAATGGCATCTATAGGCTTATTGATGGTAACTCTTTGTCCATCGAGATAAATCTCTCCGCTTTCTTTAGGGTCTATACCGAAGATTGCTCTTGTAGTTTCAGTTCTTCCGGCACCCATAAGTCCTGCTATTCCTACGATTTCACCTTCGTAAAGAGAGAAGTTGATATTTCTTACTAATCTTCCGGCATTAAGATTTCTTACCTCAAATACCTTCTTACCCTTCTCACACTCTACTCGTGGGAACTGCTCGGTAATTTCACGACCTACCATGTTCTGGATGATCTGAGCCATGCTCATGCTTGCGAAATCACCTTCTGTGATATACTGTCCATCTCTCATGATTGTTACATGATCTGCTATATGATGCAGTTCTTCCAATCTGTGAGTGATATAAACAATACCACAGCCTGACTGTTTAAGCTTACGTATAATACGAAACAAATCCTCTATCTCTTTTGCAGTAAGTGCAGAAGTAGGCTCATCCATGATAAGGATCTTGGCATTAACTGAAAGTGCCTTAGCAATCTCGACCATCTGCTGCTTTGCAACAGATAATTCTCCAACTGTCTGTCTTGGGTCAATATCCACACCCAGCTCATTCAGTATTCTTCTTGCTTCATCATCCATCTTTGAATTCTTGAGCGCAATTGCACCGGTTTTCTCTCTTCCGAGGAATATGTTCTCTGCAACAGTCAGATGCTCACACATATTTAATTCCTGATGAATTATGGCTACACCTGCCTGCTGTGCTATCTTTGGATTGAAGTACCTGTACTCCTTTCCAAATATCTCCAGGCTTCCTGTATCTCTCATGTAGATACCACTTAAAATTTTCATAAGTGTTGACTTACCTGCTCCGTTTTCCCCAAGTAGTGCCTCAACTGTACCTGCTCTTAAATGAAACTGTACTCTATCTAAAGCTCTTACGCCGGGAAATACCTTCGTAACATTCTCCATAGAGACGATTACTTCATTCATGATTTTTATCACCGTCCTTTTAGATTTTTCATGAACATTTTGTTTACAATTTATTATAACATGTTAATTTTTGTTAAAAAAGTGTATTTTTTTTTTATTTATGGGGGTTTTTTTTGTAATTATGTAATAAACCCCCGGCTGAATTTTTGAATTTTCCGGGGGTTTTTACTAAAACTATTACAGGCTAATATTTTTCAAGAATATCATATATAAGTGTCATTATCTTATCACCAAAATCTGCTGACAGTTTTTCTGCTTCATCATATGTTTTTCCCTTAACACCAAAATAAAATTTTATCTTCGGTTCTGTACCGGATGGCCTTACAGCCAGCCATATATCATCCGGCAGCTCATAATAAATAACATTCTGGTTAGGAAAACCTGTAGGCTTTGTTTCGCCTGTCTTAACATTTGTTATTGTCTGAAGGCGGTAATCTCTGATAACATTTATACCATATCCACCTATCTCCGCCGGAACATGCTCCCGCAGATAATTCATAACATGTGCTATCTTCTTTGAACCTTCAACGCCCTGAAGAGTAATTGTTTTTATGTCATCTACATAATATCCGTATTTCTCATACATATCCAGCATGGCATCCCATAAGGTCTTGCCCTTTGACTTATAGTAAGCAGCAGCCTCACAAAGTGCCATAGACGCAACTACCGCATCCTTATCTCTTGCATGAGTTCCTATCAGGCATCCGTAGCTTTCTTCGAAACCAAACAGATATGTTCCTTTGCCTTCCTGCTCAAATCTCAGTATCTCACGTCCTATATTCTTAAAACCTGTAAAACACTCTACCAGCTTAACATCATAGGCTTTTGCAATGGCATCTGCCATATTGGTGGTAACAATAGTCTTAATAATTGCACCATCTTCAGGAAGTCCACCATTCTTCTCCTTCATCTGACTTACTTCATATTCGCAAAGAAGACTACCTGACATATTTCCCGTAAATACTTTGTATTCTCCTGTTTCTTTATCCTTTGCGTATACACCCAGTCTGTCAGCGTCAGGGTCTGTTGCAAGAACAATATCTGCATCAACCTCTTTTGCTAATTTTAATGCAAGCTCAAATGCCTCCTTTGCCTCAGGATTCGGATAGTCAACTGTTGGAAATTCACCATCAGGAAGTTCCTGCTCCGGCACAACATATACATTCTCAAATCCTATCTCCTTAAGAATTCTTCTAACAGGAATATTTCCCGTTCCATGAAGAGGTGAATATACAATCTTAATATCCCTGCCGTACTTATCAACAGCATCCTGATTAAGTACCAGCTTCTTAAGCTCTGATATATATGCATTATCTATCTCATCACCTATAGTAACAAGAAGACCTTTCTCAACTGCCTCGCCCATATCCATAGTTTTTACATTTGCAAAATCTGTAATAGCCTTAACCTCCGCCATAATAGCCTGATCATGCGGCGGCGTAATCTGTGCACCATCCTCCCAATATACCTTATATCCGTTATATTCAGGCGGGTTATGGCTGGCAGTTACATTTATACCTGCAATACATCCCAGATACCTTACTGCAAACGAAAGCTCAGGCGTAGGACGCAATGACTCAAATCTGTATGCCTTAATACCATTTGCAGCAAGACAGAGAGCAGCCTCCATAGAAAACTCCGGTGACATTCTTCTTGAATCATAAGCAATAACAACACCCTGTTCTTTTTTCCCAGACTTAATAATATAATTTGCAAGTCCCTGTGTAGCCTTGCGAACCATATATATATTCATCCGGTTTGTTCCTGCGCCTATAATACCACGAAGTCCTGCCGTACCAAATACCAAATCGCAATAAAATCTCTCTTCGATTTCCTTAACATTGTCCTTTATGCCCACCAACTCATCCTTTGTTTCCTGTCCGAATATAGGATTATTAAGCCACTGTTCATAAACCTCCATAAAATTACCTTCACTCATACCTTTTCTCCTTATTTCGACATAATCTGTACACATATTATATCTTTAAAAAATAACATTGTGAACCCTATAATATTGTGAAAATTCCTTTAATATTTTTATTTTTTCCTGTTCATCCTCAATAACCTTCATGAGTTTCTCCATATTGGCCGGAGATATCCAGCTTTTTTTTGAATTCATATATCTGTTACTTATTTTCCAGAATTTTTCAGGATAACAATACATCATATAAATAAACTCATAGCCTTCCCTGCCTAATGGTGCAACTTTTTCATATTCAGAAATAATCTTTACGATAAGATTAAAATTGTAGCTGTTTTTTTCCATAACCTTACGAATATATTGATACAAATCCATAAGCTGATATCCTATATGAAACCTGTCAAAATTAGTTGTCGCCATATAATCATCACAAAATATAACACTATGATAGTTATATCCTCCGTGACAATAACCTATTCTGAAGGGCTGTTTTGATGTATCAGTTTTCTCCATAACCTGCTGGCATTTAATTGCCTGTTCATAGAAATAATCATATGCTTTCATATATAAAAGTTCAAATTCATTTTTTGTTGAACGTCTGGAAATAAAGCTTCTTATTTTCTTCATTTCCTGCGTTTTTCCCTTAAAATTCCCCGGGCTTTTAAACTCCCACTGATTATCCCCTCCCATATATACATTTCTGCCACACTCATGAAATTCAGCCAGATTCACCGCAGCACGTTCCAAATCATGAGCACTGGAAGGACTGCAT
Organism: Coprococcus sp.; assembly: GCA_051879755.1. Classification (GTDB taxonomy): domain Bacteria; phylum Bacillota; class Clostridia; order Lachnospirales; family Lachnospiraceae; genus Coprococcus. The sequence continues at coordinate 21,357 of JBJEMQ010000408.1, forward strand.
TCACGCCCTTCAAAAAATTCACGCAGCACATACGGATTTCCGTACCTGTCATATGTAACCAATTCTCCATCCTGTGTAGCAACCACTCTGTCTATATGAGTAAAACCCTCAGCATATAGCTCTTCCTTGAATATTTTTTCCTCCTCTAACCGCTTCTCACTGCCTGTCAGGGGAGATACCTGCCTGATTCCTTTATCAGTCTTAAGTATAATAGCACCTCGTCCTCTTCCATAGCCCATAACCTCCATATCGTATGCTTCGTATACCTCACACATTTTTTCAGGCAAAAAAATCCCCTCCTACAATCATTATCATAATACCGATAAATAATTGTATGAAGGGATATTAAAAATAATTCTTAAACCATTAATTTTGTTTCAGATATTCATTTACCATATTCAGCAAAATATCCTTTTCATTG
>JBJEMQ010000409.1:0-4571 GCA_051879755.1 Coprococcus sp.
TTTGTCATCTGAATCAAGCAGCTGCTCCAGATTATCAATAATCGGACGCATAAGTGGTGCTATTTTTTCTCTCACATCTCCGGGTAAGAAACCGATATCGTCATCAAACTGTGCATTTGGTCTGCAGACAATGATACGTCTGTACTCGCCACTTGGATTGTTATATACCTTTTCCATTCCTACTGCCAATGAATAAAACGTCTTTGCAGTTCCTGCCATACCTCTTATAATTACGAGCGGTGCTTCTTCTGCATTTGTCATCAATGCTTCCTGCATAAAATACTGTCCAACATTTCTTGGGCTCACCCCATAAGGTTTACTCTTTTTATATATAAGCGGAACTACCTTCTTTCCTTTTACTCTTCCGAGAAGTGTCTTTTTTGCAGACTGGTCCGCCTTCATAATAACAAATTCATTTTCTTCTAATTCAACAGGATAATGATTGCCATCTTTATCAGACTGATATAATTCTTTTTTTGAAATTCCCTTCTTTTTAAAGTCCTTCACCATTTCCTCAGGTATATATACTTCACATCTTCCTGTATATAATGCGTCCTCTTCCGTAATCTGCTCTGTCGTAAAATCCTCTGCTCTGATTCCCATAATCTGGGCTTTTAAACGAAGTACAAGATCCTTCGTTACCAAAATAATCTCCTGTCCGTTCTCCCTGGTGTCGAAAAGTCCTTTACATACTTTTAGTATACGATTATCTGATTTATCATCCGGCATATCTTTAGGAAGTTCAACATTTACAAAATTTTTTTCTACACGAACGACCCCACCATTTTCCAAGACCACACCTTTTAGCAAATCACCTTTATTTCTGTATTCTTCCAGTTTTCTTACAGCAGCTCTCGCATTTGCCCCTTTTTCTCCCTCACACTTTTTTAATCCATCTAATTCCTCCAGAACAACTAATGGAATAACAAGATTGTTATCCTCAAAGCACTGAAATGCATAAGGTGCCTGAATCAATACATTTGTATCAATTACATAAGTTTTTTTCATGAAAATCCTCCTAATTACTTAATGGCACCAGTATATAATACGCAGATAAATTTAAATTACATAGTTGTGTCAATTTCTTGTAAAATTTGAAATAGATTTTATCAAAATACCGGATACCTATGAATAATTCATAAGCATCCGGTATTATTTTTAACAATACTCTTTACATGTTCAAATCTGCCGGCATCTTTTCTAACCTTCATTTCCCACCAGCATCTCATATGTAACACCATATTTCTCTGCAATGTCCTTCGCATATGATATGCCTTCCGGCTTTGCAACTTCAACCTTGAACGAACGTTTTCCATCATCTGCTTTTACGATTAATGATGCTGCCTTATATGGCCGGTTACCTTGATTCATCTCGTCAATATCATATGCAAGTTTATGCATATGCGTGTTATAAATCATCCGGACTCCTTTTGCAAGAATTGCCCGGACAGAATCCCGCGCAATGAAATATCCTTCTTCAAATGAAGTAGTTGAAAATGTTTCATTCAAGAGAAGCAAACTGTCTTTTGTGCATGCACTGTATATATTCTTGAAACGACTACACTCTTCCCCAAGTCGTCCAAGATCCATCGTCTTATCTTCATCTGCCGGAAAATGTGTGTAAATACAATCGACCGGAACAAACGCAAACTGATTACCCGGTACATATATTCCGCCCTGTGCCAGTACATATAGAAGACCGACTGCCTGTGTAATCGTTGTCTTTCCACCCCTGTTTGCACCTGTCAAAATATAGGCCAGATGCGCGTTATCAAATATAAGATCATTTGTTATGATTTCCTCATGTTTCTCCAGCACTGCAGATGCAAGCTTAAGATTGTAGATTCCTTTCGCACACATTAAAGTATCAGTATCAGAACCATCAATTATCTCGGCCTTACATAATTTCAAACCATTTTTCATTAACATCTCGATATATTCTGCAAATCGGATATAATATGCGAATTCAGGAATCAGATTTGTAATATCCGTAATCGTAAGCTTAACATATTTTGAAAGAACATTCCGTAGCTTCTTAACCGTCAGACTCAAGAGCTGGTTTGCAACCTTATCCATATAGTGCGTCACACTATCATTTGCATCACCTTCCGGGACAGAAACAACCGTCCTGCCAAATATCGTTGGTGTATTTTCATTCCCAAATCCTGAATTCTTTCCTGCTTCTGATGGATCACCCTCCAGTGGATGATAATAGTAGTTCTCTTTCCATTCATTTCCATCTTGTATACCACTTCGGGACGCAATCGCATCTGCAAAATTGCTCACAATATTTGACTTTCTAAATGCCTTATTATTAATTGATATAAGACCTATGCCACATGCTTCAAAACGCTGGTTTACATTTAATCCAATGGTCACACTTCTTATGTCTTCCGTCTCCGTCCTCAGCCCCTCTATATCTTGTTTCAATTCACTGAAACAGGCATCTTTATAAATATTTTCTACATATTCCCGCAAGCCAAGCATTCCTTCAGATTGAATATCTTCCGTCGCCAGGCATTCACTGATTGCTTCTACACACTCAATATAATCATGAAGCTCATCAAGTCGATGCATAAACTCCCACAAACTAAGCTTCTTATCATAATCTGTTTTAAATCCGCCAAAATCCTTCAGGAATTTGACCTTATCCAATAATTCCATCATGCGCTGCCTCATCTTCGGCAAACGTAAAATATCTGCAAATACTTCCTCCCTGAATCTTGCCACTCTCGCATCTCCTGTCATCTTTGACAGAACTTTCATAATCAGCCTTTGTTCATTCGGATTTTCCGTAATCTTTCTGCAGATAAAATCAAGTCCGAGATCATGATACGTTGTCTCCGACAATTCTTTATACTCCACCCCATCATATCCCGGGTATAAAATACTGATTGCTTTCTGCATGTACCGTACCCCCTATACTTATTCTTTTTTCGTTTAAATTTCACTTATTTTCTTTTTCTCTACTTTATTCCATTCTCTGTTCTCACACCAATATACCATGTTATCTGCAATATCAAACACCATTGATACCACAGTGGGACATATCGTTTGTGAAGTCTGTTTTAATATTTCGAAACAATCCGAAACATCAAAATCCGCATCCTTATTGTCAAGCATTTCTACAGCCTTCTGATATCTATCCCATCCCATCCAAGGATGTTGTTCGGTGTTACCTTTAAACGGAGAGAAATTCGTTAATACTGAATAATTAGGTCTTGGCAAATATCGTATTCCCTGACCCGGGATTATTTGTAAAATATTTCCGTCTCTGTCCGATAGCTGCGATTGGAAAGTAACTCCCGGAATACTGTAAACAGGTTCACACTCAACGATAGCTTTGATTTCATCTAATGTCTTTTTTCTAAGTAGCAAATCTATATCCAGCATAATAATATTTCTGCAATTTGCATTCACAGGATTACTTCTTTCATCAAAAGGCCAACATGTTGGCATAGCCACGAAATCCCCTCTGGCATTAGCGCCAAATAACGGTAACCATCCTTCTTGTTTATCATTTATAGCAATATAAACTTTATCACTTTCAGCTACAATCTTGTACTCCATATCCAAAATATCAAGATTCCAACCTACAATAGTTTTATTACCATTTGAAACTATACTTGTACACATATTTCTATTTCCTCCTATTGTTCCTATATAAGAGAACCGTTATTACGAACTACTAGGCAAGCCCCGATTTTTCACTATATTCGATTCCCTGACAAATTCTAACATTTTCTCCTCCCTGTACATATTATATAACAATACCACATTTTGAGGCTGATATGAATCATTGTTCAAATCTTTATTTTCTGTCCACTATTGCCTGTCAGCTTGCGGATTGTCTCGATAAAGATGATTTGGCTATACTGGCCGCCGACCTTGTTGTTCTAAGCGACCTGCTTGCAAATATCCTTGTGCGCATGGAAAACACTTCCGAAATTACAGGCAAACCGGACGCCGGCGAATGTTTCGCCACAAACAGACTGCCATAATTACTTTGTCCACCTTCAGAAAAACCGGACGCCGACGAATGTTTCGCCAGTGTCCGGAAGTCTCTGGTTTCTATATGAATGTCCATCTGCCGCCTTATTATTTCCTGAGATTTTTCTTCTTATCAAAAAACGCTTTCTCCAGCATATCATATTCTTCATCCGAACAAACTTCTTTACATTTTTTCTGATATGCCTTCGAACGCTCCAACATATCATTTATCTTCTCACATGGAAATTCAACGCACTGATTGCACTTCTCTACGTTATGTTCTTTCGTGCATTCCACCAAATAATATGTACATTGTTTATGAGAAGAACATCCTGCACATTTGATTTCCTCATTGGATACAATACATTCTCGCCAGCCTACCCTATACCATAGCTCCGCCACATTCTGAAGCTCTTCATCACTATGCGCATTGTATCTGGGACACTCTATACAATTATCTCCACATAAAGTAATTTTTTCTTCCATGCGATACCCTCTCTTCAAAATAAAATCCTCAAACGATGAAGATATGACAGTGGCATTTATTCCCTGAATTGTTCTATATATTTTTCCCGACTTAT
>JBJEMQ010000410.1:0-4570 GCA_051879755.1 Coprococcus sp.
AGTAAGGGAGTAAGATGGAAGCAGAAAGCTTTCTGTATGAAATTCTGAGAGTACAGAGAAATGTAAAAGGGAGTTTGCATAGCAGACTCCCTTTTACTGTATAAGTACCAGAATGACTGAGTATAATCTTAAGGAAATATTGAAATAAGACGACCGCAATTCCATTGGCTTTAGACAATGGGAATTCACAGTTTTACAGTAGTAAAAATTTTATCTATAGGGAGATATTGAGGATTATTTATATGAAATGTTTGCATGATAAGGATATAAGAGAACCTTTATTTGATTTTCTTGAGGAAACATATGGAAAGGTCAGAATTATCGAGGAAAAGAATATGGGACGTTCAAGAGCTGACGTACTTATGGTTACAGAGAATGCTCTTGTGGGAATTGAAATAAAAAGTGATGCTGATACATATATAAGGCTTGAAAGACAGATAAAGGATTATAATCAGTTTTGCGATTATAATTATGTTGTTGTAGGAAGTTCTCATGGACATCATATCAGTGATCATGTACCTGACTGGTGGGGAATAATCACAGTAGAGTTAATAAATTCTGTTATGGATTTCTATATATTAAGAAAAGCTTCAGATAATCCTAAACTTAATAAATTAAAGAAATTACAGCTCCTTTGGAGACCGGAGCTTGCTCATATACAGGAGATAAATAATATGCCAAAGTATAAGGATAAGAGCAAATTATTCGTTATAAATAAGATAGTAGAGCATGTACCATATGATTTGTTATCTTCCCAGATAAGTGATGAATTGTTTGAGCGCGATTATAATTTAATACAAGAAAAAATAGAGAATTATAAAAAGAGAAGGTAGCTGCGTGACCATAAGAGAAAACAAAATGTTTAGAAAATGTTACATAAATGTTTGACTTATGTTAAGTTATGATGTATACTAAGCCTTGTGTTAATAAAAATGAATTTTAATTGTAAAGAAATTGTAACAAATCAAACGCATATATAAAAATATTGTTACGGTTTCGGGAGGCTTATATGAAAAAGTATTTGAAACAGTTTTTTGCACTTATGATGACTGTAGTAATTATATTATCAAATATAAATGCTATTAATGTATTTGCAAGTGAAATAAGAGAAGAAGATACACAAATTGACATTGAAGAGGACACAACAATTGACTTTGAAGAAGATACATCAATTGATATTGATGACGATACATTTATGGTTGCAACTGTATTTGAGGCTACTTCATCGGCTGAACTTAGAATAAACGAGAAGAAACATAGATTTTCAAATGCAAGTGATGGTTCATTCAATCTGGAATATGCAGAAGAAGAGGATTACTATATAGGTTCGGTTACAGATTCCAGTACAGGAGTTACATATTGCTTGATTACATATAATGAAGCTTTTTATCTTGTTGTTGCTGATGGAAGCAGCAAATATAAAGGTACATATCATGCAAGCAGTTTCTTAAAGCTTGGTTCCAAGAAATATAACGATGAGACTAAAAAAATCTCACTTATTGTATCAGATAAAGATGCAGAGTATACAACAAGAGTAAAATGTTTTCATTACAATGAGGATTATTCAGTTCGTATTACCGGATGGTATGAAGGTATTTATTATACAGAGGGAAAGCTTGCCACAGAAATTATAGAAAGGGCAGGTAATTATGATTTATTTACAGATGGTAAACTGGTTACAGTAGACGGATGGTATGATTTGGACGATAAAAAAGTAAAAGTAGCCAATGGCCATGTCAGTATTGTATATGATGGAAAAAATTGTTTTAAATACTCTGGTTTATCATGTAGTATGATTAAGAATTCAGCTGTAAATATAGATGGAATATCTTATAGATTTGACAAAAGTGGTGAATTGGCAAATGGTATTTTCAATATAAGAGGCGGATATTATTATTATATTGATGGTATTAAATTTTGTGGTGGTGAAAAAAAGGTTGGTAAGTTATACTATTATTTCCAAGCCGACGGAAAAGCACTTACTAATTCATGGCTTTCACATAAAAATATGCTGAAATATTATGATGATAAGGGTGTATGTTCAAAAATTTATTATACTGATTCATATACCGGTAGTAATAAAAATAAGTATAAACAGTTAATAAATGGTAAATGGAGCTTTGTAAAAAAAGGTGTATATGAAATAAATGGAACATATTATCTGTTTAAGAATAATGGTGTAAGATACAAAGGTACAAGATGGTATCAGGATAACAAGAAAACATATTATTATGTAAAGAATGGTGTGGTACTTAATAAACTGACTACATCGGGGGCAACATATAAATATTATTACAATAATAATGGAAAATGGAAATATGCCCAGAATACATGGATTCCTAAGTTTGATAATATGTATATGAAAACTGATAATAAAGGTCTGGTAACTGTAAAATATTATAGAACTAACTATGCGAAGCAGTCATATCAGGGAACATACTGGAAATATAACGGGTCATCATGGAAGAAAACAAAAAAAGCTGTTGTAGAAGTGAATGGAAGTTATTATTGTCTGGATTCTAAGGGTAAGACAGTAAGAACAAATGGCTGGTATACATTGACTGATAGAAAAGCTGCTTATATAAGCAAATCCGGTAAGGTATATAAGTATGTATATTATAATACAAATAGAAAGTATTCCATATATAAAACAGGTTATGGACTTGACAAATCTGCAGCAGGGTTAAAAACGGCTGTTATAAATGATAAAACTGTTTACTATTATACTGATGCCAAAGGTGTATGTACAACAAATAAGACTATAACCATTGGAGATTATGCATATCAGTTTGATCAGTATGGTATAGCATATTCAAAGAAATTCTGTGGAGAGATTAACTGTGATTTTGATATCTGGATGAAAAGGGTTATGAAAAATCTCCTCGGAAAAACAGGAGTTCCATGCAATTTCTTTGTTACGCAGGCACTTAGATATGCCGGTGGAAATAACGTGGCTATAAAAAATGCTGTTAAATACAGCAATTTTTCAGATGGTGGTATAAAGGTAACATCTGCTTCAAATTGTTCTTTCTGGGTAAATGGTAATGTGACGGCTGATATTGTTTTGTCAGATGGAGAGGCATGGCAGGAAAGCAAGGAATATGTTATTAATGGTACTATAATGGATTTTTCTTATGATAATCTTGCACCTGGTGATATAATTGCTCATTACATGGATGGTGATTATGAGCATGTATCTATGTATCTTGGACAGTTTGACAGCGCAGCCGATGTAAAGGCTTATCTTGTAAGTCTTGGTGTATCACAGGAAAAAGCAGAATCATGTGTAAGAACATGGGGAGCATATTGTGATAATGATCCAACCTATTGGTGTATACATGGTGGTATGGGTTCTGATAGTGAGATTTATATAAGCAATACATGTTATGAGATACCGGCAGGAAGTTCAAGTGAAGTAGCAACAAAGATTATCAAGATGTTTAATTTTGAGTAAAAAGATGCAGGAAATTTCCGATATATATAATGGAAATTTCCTGCATCTTTATATTCTGGTTGATACTATTTATTATCTTCAATAGATAAAATCTCCCATTTATCATATAATTCATTAAGTGAGTTTTCTATTTCTGCACGTTCTTTTGTAAGACTTGTAAGCAAAGAAACATTTGTGGCATTTTCAGGAATAATAAATTCTTCATCAATTTCTGAAATTCTGATTTCCAATTGCTCTATTTGTTCTTCAAGCTTTTTAATATCGTTTGCTTTCTTACGTTGTCTGGCAGCTTCTGCTTTACTTTCTTTCCATGCCAGCTTTGCCTGCGATTCTGACTGTACAGAAGTATCTGTATTATTTAAATCAGTTACCTTGGTAAATGGGTGTGAGGTATTTTCGGAAACAAGTCTGTGATTTTCATAATAGTCATAGTTTCCTATATAATTATATAAATGTTTGTCCTTAAGCTCAAGGATTCTTGTAGCCGTCTGGTTGATAAAATATCTGTCATGGGATACATAAAGCACAGTACCGCTATAGTTGTTTATGGCATTTTCCAATATTTCTTTTGATACTATATCCAAATGGTTAGTCGGCTCGTCAAGAATAAGAAAATTGGCAGAGGAGAGCATAAGCTTTGCAAGAGATACTCTTCCTCGTTCTCCGCCACTTAAGTCCGATATCTGTTTAAAAACATCATCTCCTGTAAATAAAAAAGCTGCAAGGACATTTCTTATTCGTGTATTTGACATATCGGGATAGGCATCACTTATTTCTTCAAATATATTATTTGACATATTAAGTACCTGATGTTCCTGGTCATAATAGCCTATTTTTACTTTTGAACCTAAAGTAACAATACCTGAATCCTTTGGCATAAGTTTATTTATTATTTTTAGTATGGTGGTTTTTCCAGTACCATTTCCACCAATAAGAGCAACATGCTCACCTCTTTTTATATCGATATCGAGCTGTGAAAAGAGAACATGCTCGCCATATGCTTTTGAAAGATTTGTAATAGTCAATACATCTTCACCACTTAAGGTTTCCGGCTCAAGCATAAGGCGCATTTCTGAATTTACCTCAGTTGGTTTATCAAGACGTTCTACTTTTGCC
>JBJEMQ010000411.1:0-4568 GCA_051879755.1 Coprococcus sp.
AGTTCGAGATACAAAAGATGTTTAGGGGAAAGAGGCTTAATATAAAGGTGCTTAATCCTAACGGACATGAAAGCGGATGTGCTGAGATGAAGCTTAATGGAAACGTACTTGAGTCAAACTACATTCCATATGACAAGCTGCAGGATGAGAATGAAGTTATTCTTACAATGTAAACAATTGAAAGTGCTTATGTATATTTAATATATTTGCACCCATACTAAATAATTAAGAAGGACAAATATTTGTTCCTTCTTAATTTTTTTGGTAGGGGGATAGATATGGACAAAGAATTGAAAAGACAGGAGCTTATAAAAGAAAATGGGCAGATAATCATATCCGGGAACAAAAATAAATACAATATATTATTGGTAAGTATAATAGGAGAGGTTGAAGGACATGAAAATCTTCCTGATAATACAAAATCAACAAAGTATGAACATATACTTCCGGAGCTTGCGATAGCAGAGGATGATGATAGTATAAAAGGAGTATTGGTATTGCTTAATACGGTGGGAGGGGATGTTGAGGCAGGTCTTGCCATAGCGGAAATGTTATCGTCATTAAGTAAACCTGTGGTAACACTTGTTTTGGGCGGAAGCCATTCTATAGGAGTACCGCTTGCAGTATCGGGAGATGTATCATATATTGTTCCTACAGCTACAATGGTAGTTCATCCTATAAGAATGAATGGAACGGTTTTAGGTGTTAAACAGAATTATGAATATATTGAACGTATGCAGGATAGAATTATCAGATTTACGGCGGCTCATTCTAATATCAGAGATGAGAAGCTTCGCAGTATTATGTTTAATACAAGTGAATTATCAAAGGATATAGGCTCTGTTCTTGTAGGTGTTGAGGCGGTAAATGCAGGAATAATAGACAGAGTTGGCGGTATAGATAAAGCAATGTCTAATTTATATGACTTGATTAATTATGCAAATAATAGTAAAATGCACAGAGAGTGTGAATTGAATTAAGAGGAGAGAAATAGATTATGACATTATGGCAATCAATACTTATGGGCATTATACAGGGGGCAACGGAATTTCTTCCTGTCAGCAGTTCCGGGCATCTGGCAATATTTAAAAATATTTTTAATGTAAATACTGATACAGGTATTTTGTTTGATATATTATTGCATCTGGGTACTTTGATTGCAATATTTGTTGTATATCGTAAGGATATAGGCGAGCTGATAATAGAAGGATGTGCAATTATTGGTCTTTCATGCACAAATGCTGTATACTTTATAGGTAATTTATTCAGAAAGAATAAAAAGGAGTATAGAAAGATAATTACTACACCTTACAGACGTTTTGTGTTGCTTGTAATTATTTCTACAATTGTGACAACATGTATTGCTCTTCCTTTTGAGAAGCTTATAGGAAGTGCCGGAGATATACTTCTTGTTCCGGGAATATGTTTATGTATTACTGCAGCAATACTTTATATTGCAGATCATTTGAAATGTGGAGACAAGGATGCCTCCACAGCTACATATAAGAATTCGTTTTTTGTAGGGCTTGTACAGGGTGTAGCTACTCTTCCGGGAATATCACGTTCCGGAAGTACTATTACAGCAGGTCTTGCATGTGGATTCAGCAGGGAATTTGCAGTTAAGTATTCATTTATTATGTCTATACCTGCTGTGCTTGGTGCAGTTGTTTTAGAGATACCGGATATGGTTTCTACATCATTTACAACAGCAGAACTTGCTAATTATATTGTAGGTATGGTTGTTTCGGCTGTTGTAGGATATATATGTATAAAAGCCATGCTGGTTACAGTTAAGAAAAATAAATTTAAAGGCTTTTCAATATATTGTTTGTGCGCCGGTATATTATCGGTAGTTTGTTATTTCGTACTTTAGGAGAATCAAATGGGAGTAACAGGTAAAAGTTCTGGTAATGCCAGAAAAGCAAGTTCAACTAAAAAAAGTGCAGGAGGAAAGGGTGCTTCCGGGAAAAAAGCTCAGGCTGAGGCTGAAGCAAGAGAAAAACAGCTGAGAAGTGAAGTCATTTTATTGATTATTCTTGCTTTTTCAATCTTTCTTCTTATTGCAAATTTTGGCAAATGTGGTGTATTTGGAAATGTTATATCAGGGGCTTTGTTTGGACTGATAGGATTTGCAGAGTATTTATTTCCGCTATATTTGTTCATGTCTGCAGCATTCCTGATTTCCAATTCGTTTAACAGGAATATAGTAAAAAAAGTTATATATTTTGGCGGTGTACTTGTACTTGCATCTATGCTGTTTCAGATTATATATACTACAGATTTTGTATCTGTTAAAGAACTCTATATGGATGGCTATAATAATCATTCAGGAGGCGGGATAATATGTGGTGGTATTTTCTTTCTCCTAAGTAGAGTTATAGGTGTTGTAGGTGTATGTATAGTTATGAGTATTACAGCTATTATACTTTTTGTACTTATAACAGGAATATCTATTATAGATACTTTAAAATCTTTGCTATTTATTTCTGATAATGAATATGAAGAAGATGGTTATGATACAGAAGACTCTGAACATAAAAGAAGAAAAGAAAACAGGTCAGAACTGCCGGAGAAAACAGTAAGAAAAAAACATACAGTTTCTTTTTCCAATCTCAAGGTTTATGATACCGGTAATGAGCAGATTGTAAAAAATGACAAAGGCAGTAAAAAATCAACAATAAAAAAAGACGGACCTAGAGATTTCTTTGATAATCAGGAGGAAGTTCATGAGATTAATATAGGTGAACAGGATTTCTTTGAATTTAATAATGGTGTTGAAAAAATCGTTATGCATGATGAACAGGAAACGGACATTCCTGTACGCATGGAAAAACCTGTAAAAGTAAGAAAAATAAAGGGAAGACCAAATAAAACTGTTGAGGATGATATTGTCATACAGAATACATCAAAAGAAGATGTGCTGGCTGAAGCAGTAAATGGAAATCTGCATCCGGAATCTGTTTCAGATTTTATGAATGATGAATATGACCCTTATTATGATTCTGCATTTTCGATAGAAAAGCCTGAAAAGAAAGAAAAAGTAGATATTAATAAAGAGGTTAGAAATGTTGAAAAACAGATAAACCAGGGGGAAAAGAGTTATAAGCAAGGTGCGGGATACAAATTTCCTACATCGGCGCTACTTGCTAAACCACCAAAGAATAATAACTCAAACAGGGATGCATATGTAAGAGCTACGGCTATAAAATTAAAGAATACGCTTGAGAATTTTGGCGTGAATGTTACAATAACAAATTATAGCTGTGGACCTGCTGTAACAAGATTTGAAATGCAGCCTGAGCAGGGTGTAAAAGTAAGTAAGATACTTGGCTTAGCTGATGATATTAAGCTTAATCTGGCCGCTGCTGATATAAGAATAGAAGCACCTATACCGGGCAAGGCAGCTATAGGTATAGAAGTACCAAACAAAGAAAATACAATTGTTGCTTTTAGGGAATTGGCAGAGTCAGAGAACTTTAAGAATTCCAAGTCAAAGATTTCATTTGCTGTTGGAAAAGATATAAGCGGACAGGTTATTGTAACTGATATTGCAAAAATGCCTCACCTTCTTATAGCAGGTTCGACAGGTTCAGGAAAGTCAGTTTGTATAAATACACTTATTATGAGTATTTTGTATAAGGCCAAACCGGAAGAGGTTAAACTTATTATGATTGATCCTAAAATGGTTGAGCTTGCATGTTATAATGGCATACCACATCTGCTTATTCCTGTAGTAACAGACCCGAAGAAAGCGTCCGGCGCACTCAACTGGGCAGTTGAGGAAATGACCAGAAGATATCAAATGTTTGCCGAATATGGTGTGAGAAATATACAAGGATATAATGATAAAGTAGAACAGGCACTTTCCGGTGGTGAACTTGATTCGGACAAGCTTACAAAGATGCCGCAGATAGTTGTTATCGTAGATGAGCTAGCTGACCTTATGATGGTTGCTCATGGTGAAGTAGAGGATGCTATCGTAAGATTATCGCAGCTTGCAAGAGCTGCCGGTATACATCTTGTTATTGCTACACAGAGACCTTCTGTGGATGTAATAACAGGTCTTATCAAGGCCAATGTACCATCTCGTATTGCATTTGCTGTATCCTCCGGTGTAGATTCGCGTACCATACTTGATATGGTTGGAGCGGAAAAACTTCTTGGAAAAGGTGATATGCTGTTTTATCCTACCGGATTTCCAAAGCCTGTAAGGGTTCAGGGGGCATTTATATCAGATGATGAGGTCAATAATGTTGTTACATTCCTGAAAAAAAATAATGGTGTTGGTACATATGATGATGAAGTGTCAAAAACAATTAACTCGGCGGGTGCGTCATCATTAGCTGTCGGCGGAGGTTCCGGAAATGATAAGGATGATTATTTCGTTGAGGCAGGAAGATTTATAATAGAAAAAGAAAAAGCATCAATAGGTATGTTGCAAAGAGCATTTAAGATAGGTTTCAATAGAGCTGCGAGGATTATGGATCAGCTTGCAGAAGCCGGAGTGGTAGGTCCTGAAGAAGGGACAAAGGCAAGAAAAATACTTATGTCCCAGGAACAGTTTGACG
>JBJEMQ010000412.1:0-21564 GCA_051879755.1 Coprococcus sp.
GAGACTTATAAGGAAGTTGCAGAAAGATGCAGTGCATACGAGTGTAAAAAATGTGGTGACAGCCTTTCTAATATTGCAGATGGCGAAAAGAGCTGTTTGTCATGCAAACATTTTTCAGATGCTGAATATTGCAAATTGAATCTTTACGATCCTATAGTAAAGAATCTCTAAAACAACAAGATTCCTTTGAATTTTCTGTATAATAAAAAACCAATTACCTCACTCCCTGTGTGGTAATTGGTTAGTTTTATACTATGTATTTTAGTTAACCATTGAAAGAAATTCTGAACTGTCAGGATATAATTCATATATTATTCCCGTATCATTCCAAGGGTCTTCTTTAAGCCAGACTTTTATAACTTTTGTACCTCCGGAGCCAGATTCAAACTCATTATCTATACCGACGGTATAATAGAGGTTTTTGTTTGTTTTTGATACAGGAACGCCTCCAAGTTCATGAAATAAGTAGTCTCGCATACTCCAATTGTCATTAGGCACATTTGGATTTGGCATATGAGCAGTGTAATTCCATGAAAAACCTAAAACAAAAACTGTTTCACCACTATTTCCGGTCCATACCATATTTGGATTAGAGGTATCCAATAACAGATACTGAACAGTATCCTTTATTCTTCGTGCCTGTTCAATATCAGCTACCCGCCGGCTTTTTCTTACATATTTTATAAGCGCCGGAGCCAAAACACCTGATAAAATAGCCATTATTGCTATTACAATGATAAGTTCTACTAAGGAAAAACCTTTAATCCTATTATCTTTTAATTGTTTTATTCTTTTATTATATAATGTATGCATAATGTAGTCCTCTTATATTTTTAAATGCACTTGTTTACAAAATATTACATTAATAGACTAACAACATATACAAAAAATGTCAATAATTTATTATCAATTTGTTATTAATTTGTTTACGATTTGTTCATTTTTACTTGATTTATTCATTTTTTGCTGCGATAGTTTGATTGCGATTTTTTCCTAACCGGTTTATTTATTAACAGACTTAATTTTATATGAAAATACTGCAAACTATTATTTCTACAGAAACTTTGAATCCTGAGAAGTTGACATGATGTCGGCATATTGTTATACTTTTAAGTTAGAAAATCGGAAAGGTATGGATATAGATGATTAGTGCAAATAATGTTACATTGAGATTTGGAAAGAAAGCTTTGTTTGAAGACGTAAATATAAAGTTTACAGAAGGCAATTGTTACGGACTTATAGGTGCAAATGGTGCAGGTAAGTCTACCTTCCTGAAAATACTTTCAGGTGAAATAGAGCCATCAAAGGGCGATGTTACCATGAATGAGGGAGAGAGACTGTCTGTGCTTCAGCAGGACCACTTTAAGTATGATGAGTATTCTGTTCTTGATACGGTTATTATGGGAAATAAACGGCTTTATGAAATAATGAAGGAAAAGGATGCCATCTACATGAAAGAAGATTTTACTGATGAAGATGGCGTAAGGGCTGCTGAACTTGAGGCTGAATTTGCTGAAATGAATGGCTGGGAGGCAGAATCAGATGCAGAGACTCTTCTTAATGGCCTTGGTGTTGGAACGGAATATCATTATGCATTGATGAAGGATTTGGATGGAGGACTGAAAGTCAAGACACTTTTGGCACAGGCATTATTTGGAAATCCCGACGTGCTTCTTCTTGACGAGCCGACAAACCATCTGGATATGGATGCTATAGCATGGCTTGAGGAGTTCCTTATTAATTTTCAGAATACAGTTATTGTCGTATCCCATGACAGATATTTTTTGAATAAAGTATGTACACATATAGCAGATATAGATTATTCAAAGATACAGCTTTATGCCGGAAATTATGATTTCTGGTACGAGTCAAGTCAGCTTATGATTAAGCAGATGAAGGAAGCTAACAAAAAGAAGGAAGAGAAGATTAAGGAATTGCAGGAATTTATCCAGAGATTCTCTGCAAATGCTTCCAAGTCAAAGCAGGCTACCTCAAGAAAGCGTGCTCTTGAGAAAATAGAACTGGATGATATCAAACCATCCAGCAGAAAGTATCCATATATTGATTTCAGACCAAAGAGAGAAATAGGTAATGAAGTACTTACAGTTTCCCATATTTCAAAGACGGTAGATGGTGAGAAGCTGCTCGATGATATTTCATTTACAGTAGGTCATGATGATAAGATAGCATTTGTAGGTCCAAATACAAAAGCAACCACTATGCTGTTCAAGATTCTTGCCGGCGAGGAAGAGCCTGACAGCGGAAGTTATAAGTGGGGTGTTACTACATCACAGGGGTATTTCCCGAAGGATAATACAAAGGAATTCGACAATGATCTTATTATAGTTGATTGGCTGACACAGTATTCAGAAGAGAAGGATGCCACATATGTAAGAGGATTCCTCGGCAGAATGTTATTTGCCGGTGAAGACGGAGTTAAGAAAGTTAAGGTGCTGTCCGGTGGAGAGAAGGTAAGATGTCTTCTTTCAAAACTGATGATTATGGGTTCAAACTGTCTTATACTTGATGAGCCGACAAACCATCTGGACATGGAGTCGATAACAGCACTTAATAATGGACTGATTAAGTTCCCGGGTGTAATATTGTTCTCCTCTCAGGATCATCAGTTTGTTCAGACAACAGCAAACCGTATAATTGAGCTGACAAATACAGGACTTATAGATAAGCAGACAACTTATGATGCATATCTTGCAAATGATGAACTTGCAAGAAAACGTCAGGTTATGAACATGGATGTGGAGGATTAATTGAAATGATAGATGGTAAGAAGGTTTTACTTTCAGGTATGCAGTCAACAGGTATTATAACTCTTGGAAATTATCTGGGAGCATTAAAAAACTGGGTTGACTTAAATGATGATGAAGGGATTGAGTGCTTTTATGCAGTTATGGATTTGCATTCCATAACAGTAAGACAGGATCCGGCAGAACTTAGAAAGAATGGCAGGACACTCTATGCTCTTTATATGGCAGCAGGACTTGACCCGGAGAAAAACTGCCTGTTCTTCCAGTCGCATGTTCCGGCTCATCCACAGCTTGCATGGATACTTAACTGTTTCACATATATGGGTGAAATGAACAGAATGACACAATTTAAGGATAAAGCAGCAAAACATGCAGATAATGTAAATACAGGACTTTTTACATATCCGGTACTTATGGCAGCAGATATTCTGTTGTATCAGGCGGATATGGTACCTGTTGGAAAAGACCAGCTTCAGCATCTTGAGATAACAAGAGATATTGCGAATCGTTTCAATGGCATATATGGAGATGTATTTACTATACCTGAGGCATATATGGGTAAAAGCGGCGCTAAGATAATGAGCCTGCAGGATCCGACAAAGAAAATGTCTAAGTCAGATGAAAATCCAAATGGAAGTATTTTACTTCTCGATGATAAAGATACTATTATGAGAAAATTCAAAAAGGCTGTTACGGATTCTGATGGTTTTATCGCATACAGTGATGACAAGCCGGGCATTAAAAACCTTATTGATATTTATTGCGCGGCAACAGGAAAGACTCCGGATGAGACTGTTAAGGAATTCGACGGAATGGGTTATGGCAAGCTTAAGGAGGCTGTAGGTGAAGCTGTTGCAGCGGAACTGGCACCTGTTCAGGAGAGATATAATGACCTTATAAAGGACAAGGCATATGTAGATAATGTAATGAAAGAAAATGCGGCAAAGGCATCCTACTATGCAAACAAGACTCTTCGTAAGGTTATGAAAAAGGTTGGTTTTATAGAACTTCCAAGATAGTAATTGTATAGGAGAAGTTTATGAAAATAGATATTAAAAAACCTCAGATTGCAGTAGAGGCAGAAAAGGGAAAACGAAGAACTCTAGGAGCTGAGATAGGTATATTTGTTCTTGTATTCCTTATTGGTTCTTTATTGGCAGGAATTATACCATCTGTTTATGAGATAACAGTCATGTTCAGTGACCCGGATATGCTTGGCAAGTTGGAAGAAATCCTTATCAGTGGCTCAGATACTTTTTCCGGAATGATGGATTTGATTATGGATATGTCGGATGCAATGTATATAATGACCTTGTTTTGTACATCAATAGTTATATTGACAGCAATTATATACTGCACGAAGATAGAGAAAAGAAGTCTTTATTCTATGGGATTAAAGAAAGAGCATGCAGGAAAGAATTATGCTATAGGGTTTATAATAGGATTTGTACTGTTTTCAATATGTGCATTGCTTGCAGTATTGTTTGGTGGTATGAGCTTTAAAGGAATAAACAAAGGTGTAAATCCGGGGATTGTTTTTTTGTATCTTATAGGATATGGCATACAGGGCTTTAGTGAGGAAATAACCTTTAGAGGCTATTTTATGATAAGTATAATGAAGAAGAATTCTGTGGCAAAGGCGGTTATTATTAATTCACTGGCATTTGCAATATGTCATATGCTTAATCCGGGACTTACAGTAGTAGCGTTTATCAATCTTACACTGGTTGGTATATTTATGTCACTTTATGTAATCAGAACAAATGATTTATGGGGAGCAGCGGCATATCATTCTATGTGGAATTTTGCACAAGGCATAATATATGGAATATCTGTTAGTGGTACAGATGCAAAGAGTGCCATTATAAAAACCGAAAATATAGGCAGTAATATAATAAATGGAGGAGTGTTCGGAATAGAAGCAAGTATTCTGACAACCATAGTTATGCTTGCTGCAGTCGTTATACTTTTATATAGATGCAAAAGTACTCAAAAAGCATAATGAAGCAAGCTGTATTGTATATTCTGATTTAATAATTTGTACCAAAGACATAATTGAGAAAATGCTTTGCATTTTCAAAATTGCTATCGGTTTTGCCGGGAAAAGCAAGATATACATCAGTATATCCAAGATTAAGATTCCTGGCAAAACTTGTATTACTTATATCTATGGCAAATGGTCTGCTGTTTCCATATTGGTCATCTGTATAATACATAATATCTTTAAATTCATCATATATATCAGACGGAAGATATCCCATAAGCGGTTGCGCAATCTGCTGCATTCCACAGTATTTAATTCCTGACTCGTTGCTTATGATAATATCATAGTCTCCGTATTCGCATGATGTAGCTAATACAGAATAATCTGTGTTATTGGTTGTTGTTATGTATTCTGAATGCAGATTGAAATAATCATAATCAATATTCAAGGTTGTAGAAGCATTGAATCTATATGAATCAGGAATATTAAAGCAGGCAGCATAATCTTCCTGAAATGATAAATCGACAGCTTCTTCATTTTCTACATTAAGAATTGCATAAGATAAAGCTACGGGCCTTGTATTTTTGTAAATTGTAATTCCAATGTATAAAATGAAAGTAATACAACAAATGGGAATGATGATATACCATTTATAATAATCAAGAAAATAAACTACTTTATCTTTAAATGTCATATTTTTAGTATATTCTAAATACATTTTCCTTTTTGCAACATGACGTTCTTTGCGTGACATGCTGTGTAGTTCTAATTTATTTTCAGAAGAAAAATTGTCTTGTAGTGGTTCTTCTATATTATTTTTATCGTTTGTTTCCAACATGATGAATCCTCCTGCGATTTCGTTGTTGTCCCTTTGAACATTATATTCATGACCGCTATCTGCTGCTTACACTAAACAGGCTTTGTCTGTTTTTTCGCGCATGACTCATTATATCATAGAGAAAAAATAAGTAAAATATAATTGATATAGTTGTAATTAGTATTTCCATGATATAATGTGATATATACACTTAACAAGTGTGGACGAGGAGACAAGGGAGTTTAGTGAGTTGGCCTCGCTCGCTTTGTTATGGAAAAATATATAATATACATATGAGGTGCAAAATGCAAAAAGTAAAGAGCGGATATGGATTAAAAATATTAAAGGTAATAGGCGCGGTACTGGCTGCTTTGATTCTTATAATAGGAGCTGCGTTGTTTATTGCCAATATTAAACATAAAAAATTACTTGAGGAAGAAAAGCAATATTTGACATTGCCGGGAGAACTTGTGGATGTAGATGGTCACAAAATACATGTAATGCATGAGGGAAACGAATCATCTGATTGTACATTGGTATTCCTGCATGGTAACAGAACAATAGATGCGTCTATTACACTTCAGCCGTTATTTGGAGAACTGTCTGATTATAATCTTATATATATGGATAGAAGTGGATTTGGATTCAGCGAAGATTATGATGCGTCAAAAGATGTGGATTCAATGGTTGAAGAAAGCAGGACAGCACTTAAAGCAGTTGATGACAGTAAATCATATATTCTGGTTGCGGCAAAAAGTGCAGGAGTGGAAGCAATATACTGGGCAGAAAAATATCCTGATGAAGTTGAAGCTATAATTGGAATAGGAATGTATTTGCCGGAACAGTATTTGGAATTGGATGATGATAGTTATTGTACATTAAAGAATAAATTGTTTTTGGGACTTGTGAAAACAGGCGCGCACAGATGGGCTCAGAATATATATCCTGAAAATAGCTATAGTATATATACAGAGGAGCAGATGAAAACCAGAGATGCACTTGCATCAAGCAGACTTTATACCAAAGGTATGTATAATGAGGATGCAGAGATTGTGAAAAATGCAAAATTTGTTGCAACATATGGATGGCCGGATGAAATAAATATGTATCTGATATATGCAAATCCATTTATGGATCCATATCTTCATGAAGACAATAATACATTGGAGATATATAATGAAGTAGCAAAGCAGGGCGAAGAATATGATTGTGAGACTGCGTATAATGAATATTACAGGACGTATTTAGGACAATATAATAATGTAAGTATGAATGAGATTTCGGGGCCTGAAAGGCTTGTTTTATATAATCCACAAAAAATTGCAGAACTGATAAGTGAATATATTGACATTTTGGATTGATAAATGACATTTTTTTGCAAATAACATAATAAATTTCACAAGAAAATTTCAAAAAACACTTGTATAATTGTTCAAAATAAACTATAATAACAATGTCGTTGAGAAATAAGCAATGACTTATAGGGCGAACCTGAGATGATTTCATCAGACAGGTTTATGCAATTGTCTCGATTATGGTATATACGAGATAATAGAACACATTATATTTTAAAGGAGGTTTTTTTTGTGAAAAAATTCAAAAAGGTATTGGCGCTTTCTTTAGCATGTGCTATGGCACTTTCATTTGCCGGATGTGGTGAGAAGGAGGGCGACTCAACAGAAGCAAAAAGTGATGCGACAACAGAAGCAACAACAGCAGCTCAGGGAGATGACACTACAACAGAGGCTGCAAGCGAAGATACTACAACAGTAACTTCAGACGAAGGAAAGACTCTTAACATTTATGTATGGAATGAAGAGTTCAAGGAAAGAGTAGAAGAGTTCTACGACGGATATGAGAAAGTTGATGCTACAACCGGTAAGATCGGTGATGTAGAGGTTAAATGGACTATTACTCCAAACGATAACAATGCTTATCAGGACAATCTTGATGCTACATTACTTGCTCAGGCAGATGCAGCTGCAGACGACAAGATTGATATGTTCTTAGTAGAAGCTGATTATGCTCTTAAGTATGTTGATACAGAGTATACACTTCCAGTTGCAGATCTTGGTATAACAGATGCAGAACTTGCAGATCAGTATCAGTATACTAAGGATGTTATGACAGATTCTAACGGAGTACTTAAGGGAGTTTCATGGCAGGGATGTCCTGCAGGACTTATTTATAACCGTGCAATTGCTAAGGATGTATGGGGAACAGATGACCCTGCTGAAGTACAGGAGCATGTTAAGGATTGGGATTCTTTCTATGCTGCAGGTGCAGAGATGGCAGCAAAGGGATATTTGCTTACATCTACAGTAAATGATACATATCGTGTATATTCAAATAATGTTTCAAGCAAGTGGGTTACAGATGATTTGAAGCTTAATATTGACCCTAATATCGAGAAGTGGGCTAAGGATGCTAAGGCTATGGCTGATGCTAAGTATACTCAGGTAGCTGACCTTTGGTCAGACGAGTGGAAGACAGGTTTCTTCCCAGAAGGTAAGTGCTTCTCATATTTTGGACCAATGTGGATGATTGACTTCTCAATGTCAGCTGATCAGGAAGGTTCAGTTGGTTATGATGGAGGCTGGGGCTTAGTAACAGGTCCTCAGGGATTCTTCTGGGGTGGTACTTGGATGTGTGCAGCAACAGGCACAGATAACCCTACACTTGTTGCCGACATTATGAGACAGCTTACAACTAATTCAGATACTATGACAAAGATTAGTAAGGAAAAGAGTGACTTTGTAAATAATAAGACTGCTATGGCAACAATTGCAGCTGATACATCATTCGGCAGCAAGCCACTTGGCGGACAGAATCCTTATGGTATGCTTGCTGAAGGTGCAGAAAAGATTGACCTTTCAACAATCAGTGCATACGATCAGGGATGTAATGAAGAGTTCCAGAAGGCTATGAAGGATTACTTCCTTGGCAACTATGATTACGATGCAGCTATTGCAGCATTTAAGTCAGCTGTTTCTGAGAAGTATCCAGCTCTTACAGTAGAGTAATAAATATTGAATATAGCTAATTGCAGCATATGAAATGTGCGTGTCTGCTTGAAAAAAATGGCAAACAGACACGCATATTGTGTTTAATTGGCATAATCCGATAAGTGGTTTATGGAGGTTGTAGAATGAAAAATAAAAATGCTCATGTTACGGGCTATAACCGTTGGGGATATATTTTCTTAATCCCTTTTATGGTTACTTTTATTATATTCCAGTTAATTCCACTTTGCTCAACTTTATACAACAGCTTTTTTGAACACTTTATGAATGGTCTTCAGGAAATTGGACCGAATTATGTAGGCCTTGATAACTATAAAGCAATGTTTAAAGGTGGGGATATCTGGAAATATTTTGGCAATACTATGATTATGTGGATTATGGGATTTATTCCGCAGATTCTATTGTCTCTTTTGCTTGCATCATGGTTTTCAAATCCAAGCCTGCGATTAAAAGGTAAATCGTTTTTCCAAACAGTAATATATTTACCAAATCTTATTATGGCATCTGCATTTGCAATGTTATTCTTTGCACTTTTCTCGGATGTAGGACCTATTAACAGTTTGATGCAGAATCTGGGAATATTCAAGGAACCATATCAATTCTTTTCCCATGTTTCTTCAGCAAGATGGCTGGTTGCAGCATTGAACTTTTTAATGTGGTTTGGTAATACAACAATTCTCTTGCTTGCAGGTATGCTTGGAATAGACAGTTCTTTATATGAGGCTGCGGAAGTAGACGGAGCTACATCTAATCAGGTGTTTTTTAAGATTACATTACCTATTTTGAGACCTATATTGATATATGTTATGATTACATCACTTATAGGTGGTCTTCAGATGTTCGATGTGCCACAGATTTTAACAAATGGTACAGGTAATCCGACAAGAACAACAATGACTCTTATTATGTATTTGAATAAACACTTATTTAGTAAGAACTATGGTATGGGTGGTGCCTTGTCCGTATTCCTATTCGTTATAACCGGTATATTAAGTTTTATTATCTTTAGATTTAATTCAAGTAAAGATGATAAGTAGAGAGGAGGCTGAATATGGAAAATACGGAAAATAATAAAAAAGGCAAGAAAAAAGGTATACCAATACATGCAAGACGTGCGGTTGCTTATACTGTATTGGTACTTGTAACAATCATGTGTCTGTTTTGGTTTTATGTGCTTTTTATAAATGCAACAAGATCAAATTCAGAATTGAATAAGGGATTTACCATGATTCCAAGTACAAATCTTGTTAATAACTTTAAAAATGTAATTCATGGTACACAGCCTATATTTAAAGGCTTGAGAAATAGTTTTATAGTAGCTGCATGTACAGCAGTAGTTTGTACATATTTCTCATCTCTTACGGCTTTTGCAATATTTGCATATGATTTTAAGCTTAAGAAGTTTATTTTTACATTTATACTGGCTATCATGATGATTCCTACACAGGTAACTGCTTTAGGTTTTCTTCAGTTGATTCGTAAGCTGAATCTTGATAACAGCTTTATTCCTCTTATAGTTCCGGCAATAGCTTCGCCTGTAGTATTCTTCTATTTGAAGCAGTCTATGGACAGCGCATTGCCAAAGGAATTATTGGAATCATGCCGTATTGATGGAGCAGGTGAATTCAGAATATTTAGCCAGATTGCGCTTCCGCTTATGAAGCCGGCAATTGCGGTTCAGGCAATCTTTTCATTTGTCAGCAGCTGGAATAACTATTTTATTCCTGCACTGGTACTTAAAGACGATAATAAAAAGACACTGCCTATTTTGATAGCCCAACTGCGTAGTGCCGATTTCCTTAAATTTGATATGGGACAGGTATATATGACTATAGCATGTTCAATATTACCGGTAATAGTTGTTTATTTGATATTATCGAAAAATATTGTTGGTGGTATGACTGTTGGCGCAGTAAAGGGTTAATAAAATTATTATGTATTTAATTAGTCAAGGTACACTATATAGTGTGCCTTGATTTTTAGGAGAAAAAAATGTCACAGAATGGAAAAGTCAAATTAACAATATTTCAAAAAATGGATAAATTTGGTGATTTATTTTTTGTAAATATATTATTTGTAATATCATGTGTTCCGATAATAACTATAGGGGCTGCATGGACAGCCATGTATTCATTTACAATAAAACTTGTAAATGACGAGGAAGAAACTGTTTGGAAAGGTTATTGGAAAGCATTTAAAGCAAATTTTAAACAGGCGACAAAGGCATGGCTTGTGGTTCTGGCAATATTCTTGTTAATGTTTGGAGAATTCTGGATTTCATATAGTATGACAGGTTTTTCGTTATCTTTGATTCTTGGACTTATGGCAATAGAAGCCGTTTTTTTAAGTTTTACATTACCATTGTTATTTCCACTTATTAGCAGATATGAAAATACAACATTTAATATGTTCAAAAATGCTTTTTTATTAAATATAGGGAATATTGGAACATGGTTTTATTTATTCTTTTTATGGGTATTGCCTGTGGCGGTATATGCGGTCAATAGAAAACTGCTTTATTATACATGGGTTTTATGGCTGGTTATACTTATAGCTGTATTGACATATGCCAGTTCTAAAGTTATAGTTAAGTTATTTGAAAAAATAGAAAAAAAAGAAGAAAATAGTAGTAATTAAGCAGAATGAAGTTGAAGGAGACTTTTGTGAAAAAACTAAAAAATGTATTAGCACTTTCATTATTATTTATATTTGCATATCTGATTACAGCTTGTGCTGATAATAATATAACAAAAGAAGGAAAAATGACAGATAAAGAAAACATGATGTCTCCGGATAATGAAATATATTCAGAAAATCTGGGAAATCCTGCTCCGCTTACCATTCCGGAAGCTAATAGCAATGTAATTTATGTTTATTCATGGAATGATGAACTTGATGATAGGATACAGTATTTCCGTAAAAAATATCCTGAACTTTCAAAGCTGGTCAAATATGTAAATCTTGATATGGATATTACATCGGATGAGTATATAGCAAAAATTGAAAAGCTTCTTTCAAAAGGTACTGATGCCAAGAAGTACCCATCGATTTTTGTTGCAGATGCTTCACAGGCCAAGTATATACTGTCATCTGATTTGGTAATGCCAATTGAAGAACTTGGTATTACAGATGATATGCTTACAGATATGTATAGCTATACGATTGATTATGCAACAATTGATGGAAGCTTGAAAGGTCTGGCATGGCAGATTTCACCAGGATGTTTTTATTATAGAGCGGACATTGCCCGTGAGGTTCTCGGTACAGATGAACCTGAAGCTGTTCAGACTATGGTAAATGACTGGGATTCTTTTTTTGATGTAGCGGTGCAGATGAAAGAGGCCGGTTATTTTATGATATCGGGAAGAGATAATCTCAAGGAGGTATGTCTTAACCAGTCAGAAACAAAGTGGGTGGATAACGACGTTCTTAGTATGCCGGAAGGAGTTAAGCTTTATATGCAATATGCTAAGAAGTGTACAGACGAGGGATATGAAGCCGGAACTTCATTTGGAACAGATTCGTGGGCTTCAAATGTGAATAAGAACGTATTTGCATATTTTGATTCAGCAGATTTCTTATATAAGACGCTTGCGGAGAATTCAGATGATACAGTTGGCGAATGGAGGATATGTAAAGGTCCGGCTGATTATAATTGTGGAGGTACGTATATAGGCATTGGTAATGATACTCCCAACAAGGAGCTTGCTGCACTTGTTCTGTATACACTTTGCTGTGATACAGATGTAATGGAGCAGATAGCTGCAAATGAATTTGATTATGTAAATAACAAGAAAGCTATTCAAAATATTCTTAATAAAGGAACAACTGCTTCTGAAATGCTTAGAGGTCAGAAACCGTTTGAAATCTGGAATGAAGTGGCAGAAAATTCAAAAACGAATTTAGCTACGATATACGATGCATATTTTAATGCAATTACTGATAAAGTAGTTAATTTATATGCAAAGGGTGATATCAAAACAATAGATGATGCTATAATGACGTTAAATGAACAAATAGCAGTAGAATATACTGAAAGAAAGAAACAACATGAACGTAGTGAATGATATCAGTCTTGTAAAAACCTTATGCTGGATTTAAACGAGAAGTCAGTTTTGTAAAAACTTTGTGCTGGATTTGAATGAGAAGTCAGTCTTGTAAAAACTTTGTGCTGGATTTGAATGAGAAGTCAGTCTTGTAAAAAATTATGCAGGTTTCAAACCAGAAGTTAGTTTTGCAATCAACTTTAAATAGTAAAAAATAAAAAAATAAAGGATTATGAAAAAGTCTGTAGAATAATTATATTGTACGGACTTTTTTATCATAAATGCTCCATGAGTATAATATGGATTTGAAAATGTACTGTGTCAGTAAAGCTGGCACGAATCCGATGTTAAATCTTATAGGAGCGGGAGCTTAATATTATGGAGATGCTTTTTTATGACTATACGTGAGCAGTTAGAAGAGTTGGAGCATAAAACATTATATAAATATGCAGCCTTTAGTGATGAGTCGAAGGGCAGAGATGTAGAGGAACCACAGTGTGATTTGCGGACTGTATATCAACGGGACAGAGACAGGATACTACACTGCAAGGCATTCAGACGTTTGAAGCATAAGACACAGGTGTTTTTATCTCCGGGTGATGACCATTACAGGACAAGACTAACACATACTTTAGAGGTATCACAGATAGCAAGAACCATTGCAAAATCCTTAAGACTTAATGAAGATCTGACAGAGGCAATAGCATTGGGGCATGATTTGGGACACACTCCTTTTGGTCATGTAGGTGAGAGAACGCTTTCTGATTGTTCAAAGAAACCGTTTCGTCATAATGAACAAAGCGTAAGAATAGTAGAAAGACTGGAAAACAAGGGCGAAGGACTTAATCTGACATGGGAGGTTCGCGATGGGATATTGAACCATAAGAGCATATGCATGCCATCAACCATGGAGGGACAGGCTGTTCGACTTGCAGATAAGATAGCTTATGTAAATCATGATATAGATGATGCTATAAGAGGAAATATATTAAAAGAAGATGATTTGCCAACAAATGTTACAGCTGTCTTGGGACACAATACAAGAGACAGACTGAATCTGCTTATACATGATGTAATATCTGCCAGTGAAGGAAAAAAACAGGTAATCATGTCAGATGATATAGCAGATGCATTGGGAAAGCTTCGCTCATATATGTTTAAGTATTTGTATACAAATCCTATTGCAAAAAGTGAAGAGGCAAAGGCTGATAAGATGATTAGAAAGCTCTTTGAATATTTCATGGAAGATGTAAGCAGACTTACAAATGAATGTGTTGAGATGATATATATGGGTGAAGATAAGGAAACAGTAGTTTGCGATTATATATCAGGGATGACTGATAATTATGCAATAGAAATATTTAAGAATATATATATACCAAAATCATGGAAGGTGTAGTGCATTAAGGGGGAATTCCGTTGTATTATTCAGATGAGATAATTGAAGAGGTTTTGTCCAGAAATGACATAGTAGATGTTATAAACAGCTACACCAGCCTGAAACGCAAAGGAAATAATTATGAGGCATGCTGTCCATTTCATCACGAGAAGACACCATCATTTAAGGTGAGCAGGGAAAAACAGATGTACCATTGCTTTGGGTGTGGTGTAGGTGGAAATGTGTTTACATTTGTGATGGAATATGAGAATTTATCATTTCCGGAGGCTGTGGAGCAGTTGGCATCACGGGCAGGAATAACATTGCCGGAAAAAAATGAGAGCGCATCCGACAGAGCAAAAGAACAATACAGGATGACGTTGAAGGAAATTAACAGATCGGCAGCAGCATATTTCCATTACATATTAAGACATAGCGAGCATGGAAAAAGGGCATATGATTATTTCAAGGGCAGAGGTTTGAGTGATGAAACTATTGATAAATTTGCTTTGGGATATTCTGATATATATAAAGATGATTTGTATAAATACCTAAGAAATAAGGGATATACAGATGAACAGCTTAGAGAATCAGGACTTGTAAGTATATCAGAGAAAGAGGGCGGCACAGATAAATTCTGGAATCGTGCCATGATACCTATATTGGATATTAATGGTAAGGTTATAGCTTTTGGCGGCAGGGTTTTAGGAGATGGCAAGCCCAAATATATAAATACAAGCGATACACCTGTATTTGACAAAAGTCATAATCTGTTTGCAATGAATATAGCGAGAAGAAGCAGGCGAAAAGGATTTATATGTTGTGAAGGATATATGGATGTTATATCTATGCATCAGGCTGGCTTCGATAATGCCGTAGCATCTCTTGGAACAGCATTTACATTTGGACATGCTAATATAATAAAGCGATATGCAAATGAAGTATATCTGGCATATGACAGTGATGAAGCAGGAGTTGCTGCGACGCTTAAGGTTATAGATATACTTAGAGAGGTAGGGGTCAGTGCAAGGGTAATCAATATGAAACCGTACAAGGATCCTGATGAACTTATACAGGCTTTGGGAAGTGAGGGCTTTGAGGAAAGGGTAAACAGTGCAGAAAGTGCAATGATGTTTGAAGCATCTGTTTTGTCTGAAAGGTATAATCAGAATGACCCTGGAGAAAAGACAAAATTCCAAAATGAGCTTGCCCGTAAGCTTTCTGTTATAGATGATGTGTTGGAACGCAGTAATTATATAGATGCAGTTTCAAATAAATATAATATAGATAGAGATGCTTTGAAAGAAAAAGTTCATGCCTATGGAATAGCGGGTATTGCAAAACCCGAGGTTGTAGAAAGAGAAGAACGCAGGAATGAAGCTGCATCATCCTCAAGAATGGCAGAGAATAAAACAGCAAAGCTTCTCCTTACATGGCTGGTTAATGAACCATCTTTGTTTGAAAAACTTGAGGGCATTATAGATGAAAATGATTTTGAAGATGGTATATACAGGGTAGTTGCCAAAAAATTGTTTGAGCAGTATAACTTAAATGGCAAGGTGGAACCTGCGGTTATAATAAATATTTTCGAAACATTGGAAGAACAGCATCTTGTTGCTGAGATGCTTCAGACAGACCTCAGGATAGATATGACAGAAAGTGAAATAGATGCAGCAATCACAGATGTTGTTAGAAAGATAAAGCTTAATAGTATAGAGACTGAGCTTTCGCATACAAACGATATAGTTCGTATGCAGCAGCTTATAAAAGATAAGGCGAATATTTCGAAGTTGAATATTATGCTGTGTAATGGATAAAATAATATATATTTATGGAGGAATAACACAAATGGAATCTAAAGAGAATAAGGATTTAATTGAAGAGAGCTTTCAGGCAAAGCTTCAAGGACTGCTTGAAATAGCAAAGAAAAAGAAGATGGTTATCGAAGATACTGAGATAATTAAATACTTTAGTGATGCTAAAGATATAGAGCTTGACCTTGAGAGAATGGAAGCTATATTTGCATTTTTGGAGAGCAACAATGTGGATATTCTTACTATTTCTGAAGATGACGATGAAGATGATATTATCCTCGATGATGTCGACGATGAAATGGAAAAAATAGATATAAATGATATGTCTGTGCCTGAAGGTATTAGCATAGAAGATCCTGTCAGAATGTATCTTAAAGAGATTGGAAAGGTTCCGCTTCTTAGTGCCGAGGAGGAAATTGAGTTGGCAAAAAGGATGGAAGCCGGAGACGAACAGGCAAAGAAAAAACTTGCTGAAGCAAACTTACGTCTTGTTGTCAGCATTGCAAAGAGATATGTAGGTCGTGGAATGCTTTTTCTGGATTTGATTCAGGAAGGTAATCTGGGACTTATTAAGGCTGTTGAGAAATTTGATTACAGAAAAGGATATAAGTTTTCTACTTATGCTACATGGTGGATTCGTCAGGCAATAACAAGAGCCATAGCAGACCAGGCGAGAACTATTCGTATACCTGTTCATATGGTTGAAACAATCAATAAACTTATAAGGGTTTCCAGACAGCTTCTCCAGGAGCTTGGAAGAGAGCCACAGCCTGAAGAGATAGCAGAGGTTATGGAGATACCTGTAGAAAGAGTTCGCGAGATACTTAAGATTTCGCAGGAACCGGTATCTCTTGAGACTCCTATAGGTGAAGAAGAGGACAGCCATCTGGGTGATTTTATACAGGATGATAATGTACCGGTACCTGCTGATGCTGCGGCATTTACGCTCCTTAAAGAGCAATTGGTAGAGGTACTTGATACACTTACAGACAGAGAAAAAAAGGTTCTGACTTTGCGATTTGGTTTGGAAGATGGACGTGCCAGAACGCTTGAAGAGGTTGGAAGAGAATTTAATGTAACCAGAGAGAGAATCAGGCAGATAGAGGCAAAGGCACTCAGAAAGCTGAGACATCCTAGCCGAAGCAGAAAATTAAGGGATTATATATATTAGGATATAGGACGACTGATGAAAAGTATAGATATATCTAAAAGAATGAAGGCAGTTGCAGATATGACAGTCGCAGGACATACTGTGGCTGATATAGGATGCGATCATGCCTTCGTTCCTATTTATCTTATAAAAAATAATATATCTAAAATGGTGATTGCTTCTGATGTGCGAAGCGGACCTTGTGATATAGCAAAAAAAAATATAGCTGCATTTGAAATGGAAGATTATATAGATTTGAGGCTGGGAAACGGTCTTGAAACTGTGAGACCGGGAGAGGCAGATACAATAATAATTGCCGGAATGGGCGGAATGCTTATAAATACTATTCTGAATAATGGATTACGTGTTGCAGCATCGGCAAAGCAATTAATATTGCAGCCACAGTCGGATATAGATAAGGTGCGTGCAAATGTACTGGCAAACGGATGGAATATTGTTTCTGAGAAGATGCTGGTGGATATGGGAAAATACTATACAATCCTTAACGTATCTACAAGTGACAATGAGAAGTGTTTAAAAAAAGATAATACAGAAGCGGAGTATGCCGATATTGCGAAATATGCACTGGAACAGGCATATTCTAAATATGGAAGATATCTGATAGAACAGTCTGATCCGGTATTAAAGGAATATCTGCTTGAGAAACGGGAAAAAAATGAAATGCTGCTGGCAAAGTTACATAATACAAAAACAGAAAAGTCAATGAAAAGGTATGATGATTTGGTTACAGAGCAGGAAGTTATAAATGTTGCACTTCGTTTGCTGGAGAAGTAACAACGGCGAAATATGGTAATAAGGATTACTAATGTATACTTAAGAGCATATGATAATATACTATTTATGATGCGGATATATGCAGTAAGAAGCTGTAGAGAAGGGATTGGTGTTTTATGGAGGGAAATATCCCAAAGAGTAGTGTGGTTTCACTTAAGGAAACTGCTAAAGAATGGGCAAAAAAGATAAATATAGACAGTGTGGATAAGCTGAATAATATGGTAAGGTCGGGTAAGACCCTTGAACTGATTCTGGTGTGCGAAGCAATGCAGCAAAATGCAATATATGAAATAGCCGGAAATATAGTTAAGCATAATAAACGTATTGTACTTATAGCAGGTCCAAGCTCAGCCGGAAAAACAACATTTTCACATCGGCTTAGTATACAATTAAGAGCGATGGGAATGAAGCCACATGCCATAGCTGCTGATAATTATTTTGTGAATCGTGAGGATAATCCAAAGGATGAAAATGGCAACTTTGATTTTGAGTGCATTGATGCGATGGATATAAAAACATTAAACGAGGATATGGTAAAACTTCTTGAAGGACAATGTATAGAGATGCCGGAATTCAATTTTAAGACAGGAAGAAGAGAATATCATGGACATTATCTAAAAATAGAGAAAAATGATGTCATAATAATGGAGGGAATACATTCGTTAAATCCGAAAATGACATATATGCTGGATAAGGATGATAAGTTTAAGTTATATATAAGTCCGCTTAATCAATTATATATTGACGAAGAGACAAAAGTATCTACCATGGACAGCAGATTGTTAAGACGTATGGTAAGAGATAACAGGACAAGGGGTAATAATGTAGAAAAGACGCTTTCTATGTGGAAATCGGTGAGATGTGGAGAAGAAAAAAATATATTTCCATATGAAATCGAAGCTGATGCTATGTTCAATTCAGGCTTGCTTTATGAGTATACGGCAATAAAACCATATGTGGTACCATTACTTGAAAATATACCTGAAACATCTTCATATTATAGTGATGTGGAACGCCTGAAGATATTCATAAACAGATTTGAAGAAATTGACTCCCAGTATATACCTCTTAATTCGATACTGAGAGAATTTATTGGCGGTGGCTGTTTCAATGTATGATGAAAAAAAGATAAAATAAAGAATTTGACTTTTTTTTCATAAATTAAATTAGTAAATAATGATAAAAACTACAAAAATTAGTAATAAATAAATTTCCTTGCAAGAAAAAAATATGAGGTTTATAATTGCAAAAAAACAAAGGCAATGATGTCTAAAAGACATTGTTGCCTTTTGCTTTTTGAAAAAAGTGCTAAGGGAGGTAATTTGATTATGAAGAAAAAGAAAATATTAGCAGCTGCTATGGCAGCATGTCTGGGCTTAAGCCTTATGGCATGTGGTAGTACAGGCTCAGAAACTACGGAGGGCACAACAGCTTCTCAGACTGTTGATACAACATCCGGTGGTGAAGATACAGCAGCATCGGGAGATTTTGCCGGTACGATTACATTAGGTGTTATTGGCCCTATGACAGGTTCTCTTGCTGTGTATGGCACTCATATTTCAAATGGTGCCGAACTTGCTGTAGAACAGATTAATGCAGCCGGTGGTATTGTTATTGATGGAAAAGCATATCAATTGGTAACGGAAACAAAGGATGACCAGGGTGATTCAACAGAATGTTTAAATGCTATAAATGCTTTGATTTCAGATGGCGTCGAGTTGGTTGTGGGTTCGGCTACATCCGGTTGTACATCAGCAATTACTTCAGTAGCAAATTCTGAGGGAGTGTGTCTGATTACACCGTCAGGTACAGCAGATTCACTTACAACAGAGATGGATTATGTATTCCGTACATGTTTCCGTGATTCATTCCAGGGTGAACTGGCAGCGCAGTATGCAAAAGACAGCGGTTATACAAAAGTAGGTATAGTATATTGTTCTGGTGATACATATTCAGCAGGTCTGCGTGATGCTTTTTCTGCATCATGTAAAGAAAAAGGTATTGAGATTGTTGCAGAGGAATCTGTAGCTTCTATGACAGAGGTTGATTACAGCAATCAGTTCAATAAAATGGTTTCTGCAGGAGCAGAGCTGGTATTTACACCGTTTTATTATGATGTTATGGGACCATATCTTGTACCACAGGCACGTCAGGCAGGCTTTACCGGAGTTCTTCTGGGATGTGATGGCGTAGATAATACAGAAACAACAATTCCTGATGGTATGGATTTGTCAGTATATAACGATTTCATGTTTGTAAATCATTATGCAACAGAGCTTTCGACTAGTGATGTATCTAAGAAATTTGTAGAAACATATGAAGCAAAATATGGTGAAACACCAAATAACTTTGATGCGCTTGGTTATGATGCTGTGCTTGTATATAAAAATGCAATTGAATCTGCCGGTGCATATGATTCTGCTTCTGTACAGAAGGCACTTTCTGATACAAGTGTAGTATATGATTGCGCTAGTGGTACATTCTCCTTTGATAATACAGGAACACCTATAAAAACAGGTGTATTGATGGGCTACAGCTATGACAAAGCTTCAAACAGTGTTGTAAAAACTGCAATTCAGACTTTGGAAGTAAAATAGATATATAAATATTATGTTGCAGTAAGGGGAGGGGCATCCTCTCCTTATTGTAATTTAAAGGAAAAATGATTTGCTGTTATGGTTTGAAAAAGGAGAGATTTTATGGGTACCTTTTTACAATTTATTACAACAGGGCTGAGACTTGGTGGTGTATATGCCCTGATTGCATTAGGATACACCATGGTATATGGCATAATTAAATTAATTAATTTTGCACATGGTGATTTCATTATGGTAGGTGGATATACATTATTTTTTATGATACCTGTAATGATGAAGATGGGAGTTCCGGGATGGTTTGCTGTTTTGCCGGCGATTTTAGTATGTGCATGTGTTGGTATGATGGTGGAGGTATTTGCATATCGCCCTGTCAGAAAACGAGGAAATAATCTGACGGCGCTTATTACAGCAATTGCGATGAGTTTCGTTTTGGAAAATCTGGCTCAGGCAATTCCTGCTATAGGACCTGACCCACGTGTTCCATATATGCTGTTTACACAGAATATAAAGATTGGAAATGTCACAATAAGTTCTGCTACTATTATAACAATTGCCGTATCTGCAGTTGTTATGGGAGGCTTATATTGGTTCACGCAAAAAACAAAGACAGGACGTGCCATGAGATGTGTTTCAGAAGATAAAGAAGCTGCAGTTCTTATGGGGATAAATGTAAATAAGACAATAATTACTACATTTGGCATAGGAGCCGGACTTGCGGCTGTTGCAGCACTCATGTACATATCACAGTATCCGAAAGTTACAACTACAATGGGAGCTACACTTGGAATTTATGCATTTGTTGCAGCAGTACTTGGCGGTATTGGTTCTCTTCCGGGAGCTATGCTGGGTGGTATTATTATCGGTATTGTACAGTCGGGAACCAGTACTTATATAAGTTCATCCATGTCGGATACATTTGTATATTTGATTCTTATTATTGTTCTGATGATTAAGCCGGCGGGTATTTTGGGAAAGAATGTAGGTGAGAAAGTATGAAAAAAGAAAAAACTGCATTACGTTATCTCGTTAATGGTATCGCCTTGCTGGCGTTATTGGGACTTGCAATCGGACTCAGTAATAGTGGGAATGATGTTATGAAATTAAAGGTAAGTCCTGCTATATGGCAGTGCTGCTATATGATTATCATGGCTGCATCTTTAAATCTTGTACTTGGTTATCTTGGACAGTTGTCACT
>JBJEMQ010000413.1:0-4537 GCA_051879755.1 Coprococcus sp.
GATATATTTGTATTCTGAAGCCTTTGTATTAACGCCCTGCTGGCACGTCAGAACATATCTGTTGCCATTAAATGAAACAGGGTACTTATACTGCAATTCTATACACAGCTCTGCCGGCATATTCTCTCTGCCAAGCTCACAAGCCATCTCATCAAGCCGTTCCTGCATTCCTTTTTTATCACTGGTATTCATATAATTCATTACATCATCAAGATCAGTCACATAAATATCGCTTTTTGTTGTCAATGTTTCAATCAGCTTCGGACTTTTCATTGTTGCAACAGTATTTGCCAGCATCAGCACGAACAAAGTACAAAGGCCAAAAGAAATCATAATCGTAATGAAACGTTTAGGATTGCTTAGTATATCATTTACTGCCATAAACAACGAATTACCGGAAGGGAACTTACGAATTCTGAGAACACTTCTGTTTTTATACCGTTCACCTGTCTGACCATTTCTTATTGCATCCACCGGTGATGACTTTTTAACTTTGCCTGTACAACGATAAGCATAAAAAACAATAACACATATCACCAGCACAGAACCCAGTATGTTAATCAGAATAGCATTGTCATTACCAAGTACCATTTTTTCGCTTACAGAATCCAATAGTATCTCGCCAAAAGGAATACTTATGAAGAAACCTATTATGGCACCAATTATGGCCATCATAAGATATTTCACAATATATAAACTTCTTATTTTAAAATTAGAAATACCGATAGCCTTCATTACCCCAATCTCACGAAATTCTTCAGTAATGGTAAATGTAATGGAGAACTTCAGCACCACAAATGATATAACAATCAAACATATACTTAATATCAGCATAATAAATGCCATTATCATATCCATTACATAACACATTTTTATCGTAGAACGTGAACCGTCAAATGCTACATTAGTTATATCTGCCATTGCAGTTTTTATTGCCTTAACGTCATCTGTATCTATATAACAGATTTCGCCTCTATAATGGTCGTGAATTGTTTCATTGTCCAGAATCTTTTTCATATCATTTTCATTTAATACAAATCTCGTATTTCCCATAAAATCCGAACCAAGTAATGCATCCTTAACTGTGCCATCCAGAATCAACGACATCTCTACACCACTATGTTCAAACAAAATAACATCACCTTTATCAAATCCATTTGCTTTCATGAAATTACCCGATACATAAACATGTCCCGGTTCAACACTTGTAACCGGCTCATTATAAACGTCAAAGAAGGTAATCTGTGATGTCTCTATGGATTGATAAATTGTGGTATTCTTGCACTCTACGGAAGAACCATCTTCTGCCATGATATTATCCTGTGAGCCAAACGCTACCTGTTCTATGCGATAATCCTGTATCGCACTTTCTGTTTCGAGCATTTCATCAAGTACACCTACTGAATTGTCACCCATTGTAATAATGATAAAGTCACCCACACCTGCCTTATCCAAATAGTAATCGGTGCCGTTCATAACTGTAACCACGTTATTGATACCACTAGCCACAAACATAGTCGCTAATATGATAAACAGAAACAGTATGACATTCATTGTCTTCTTTCTTTTTAAATCATTTCTTAAAATATGAAATATCATTTATGTGTTCCTCCTCATAAGTTATATCGCCTCCACTTCGTTTTGGCGTCATTTCATCGGAACACATTCCTATATACGATATTTTTCATCTTATGCGTTCCTTCTTTATCATCATACAAGGGAAATTATTAAATAATCATTAAATACAAAAAGGACTGTTACAAAACAGTATTTTGCTACTACCATCTTTGTAACAGTGCCTTTCCATTTATGCCTTTCTTATCACTACCGACACTCTGAAATTTCCATCTTTAATCTGTGCAAAAACCTCACCATCCATTTTGCGCATCAAAGTTCTGCAGATATACAATCCAAGTCCGTTTCCTTTTACACCACGGCTGTTGCTTCCACGATAAAATGAGTCAAAAAGATTTGGCAATTCCTCATTCTTTAAGCTGTTTCCGGAATTCTCAATATGTATTAATTTACAATCTTCTTCATCTTCACCATATATGTGAATATTTTTACCGTCACCATACTTGATGGCATTCTCCATAATATTCTGAATTACTTCAATCAGGCGGTTCTTATCCCCTTTTATCAGACACTCAGAGAACCTTTCCACTTCAAATTCCGTATGAATAACGGACAGTTTATCTTTATAATAACACGCAATTGCATTAATAATCTCTGATAGATAAAACTCGTCCTGTATTACCTCCAGATTCAGGAAATCTTCTCTGGAAGCATTAACTATTTCATCCACATATTTTTTGATTTCTTTGACATTCCTTGTAATTCCCTGCAGTGCTTCATCCCTTTTGTCCTGAGTATCATACAGATTCTCCGTTAACGCCTTGGAATACAACTCAATGGAAGCTAAAGGTGTCTTAATATCGTGAGATAACGAAAGAACCAGTGTTTTTCTTTCCTTTTGATATTCCAGCTCTTTCTCTCTGTTTTCCTCCAGTTTCTCACGAAGCATATCCATTCCCCAAAGGAATCGTCCGAATAACTTACTTTTCTCTTCTTTTACCGGCATCGACAGATTGCCTTTTGCCAGTTCATATGAGAGGTTACTCATAGAATGAAAAGGTTTTAGAACCTTTCTGTATACATAGATAAGAATAACGCCTGTCATAAGCATCATGCCAAGCAGCGCACCATTCATATAAAGCAGTACATCATAATTATCTTTCAGGCGGTATTCTATTCTATACAGTTCTCCTTTGATTTCCTCCACCACATAATCGTTATTGCAAACTTCAGCCGCCGAAAATCTACTGACTCTAACAATAGTTTCATACTCTGACAAATCCATTGTGACAATATCTTCTTCAGCAATATCCTCTTCTTCTATCTCCATAGCAATGCGTTTTGCCTCCACGCGATACAATCTTTCCCTGTTGCTGCTATTTTGATAAATATACAGTCCATTGCAAAGCAATACCAGAATAATCTCTATAATTACAATAAAACAGACAAAGCCTTTATACTTATTCAAATCTGTATCCTACTCCCCATTCAGTCTTAATATGTGTCGGTTTTTTTGAATCTTTTTCAATCTTCTCCCGAAGCCACTTGATATGTACTGTCAATGTCTGTAGCTCCGAATCGCTGTCACTTCCCCAGATGGTATTAAAAATATATTCTTTTTTTAAAGTAACATTTTTATTTTCAATCAATAATTTCAGAAGTTCAAATTCTTTCTCTGTCACATCGACTTCCATATCATTTACATATAAAATTTTTTTCACTGTATTAAGCCGGAGATTTCCTTCCTTAATTTCTTCCTGTGCATACTTGCGCTTAAAAATCCCTTTTATCTTGGCAATTAAAATATCTATATCGTAAGGCTTCTCAATATAATCATCTGCTCCAAGATTTAAACCTTTCAATTTATCATTCTTCTCCGTCATCGCACTCGCTATCAGGATATGCGTGTTAGAATTTTCCCTTATTTTGGAACATACAGCAAAACCATCTATTCTGGGAAGCATAATATCAAGTATAATCAATTTAGCCCCATATTTTTGATATATATCTATTGCCTTTTCTCCGGTATCCGCAACACTTACTGTATAATTTTCTTTTCTCAGAAAATCACATAGCAAATTCGCAATTTCCATATTATCTTCTACGATCAGTATGTCTAACATATATGACTTTTTACTTCCTTTCTACACTTTTCTCCGTCAGCCAGACTTGAACCTTATTTTCCCGCTCTGCTATGAATTGACCTTTATCAAGAGTAGATTTCAGAAAAAAATGTTAATTCCATTAGGCTGCATTATCAAATCAGCTAACTCATCTCTGCTCAGAGAAATTTCTCTGCCTCGTATATCATAAACAAGCATACCAAGCACAACAATATTACCGTCAGTGCCTGAAGCTAAGATTTCCTTTAAATGCTCACTGTCATGCAGAATATTCTCTCTATAAAGGACTTGTACTAACTTAGGTGTACTAAATATACCGATACTTTTTCCACTATGCTGTTTTGCAGTTTTTTTAAACATAGCATCAATTTTACCTGCAGTACCTTTATCATCTGTAATCACGCAGAATTTCCCGTCATCCTCACCCGGTATATGAGACAAGATATGCAGACATATCGCAAGCACTTCTTCACCTAGATTATCTCCCGATTCTTTATTTGCTCTAACAGCCTCAAAAAAGTGCTTATACACTCCGGAATTATTTAAATTCTTACCCTTGATAACTTCATTGTTTATGCTGTCATTCCTCTTAAGTGTTTCGGTAATGGTACTCACAGGTCCTTTTATAGTTCTTACCGCCCAACACAGATAAGAATTAATTGTTTCGTTAGTACTAAAGCATACTTCCATAATAGAAAATAAATCTTCTTCATAAATAACCAATACTGTTATTCCAAAGTCATTGATACGCTTTATATATTCTACATATTCCTGATTTAACACTCTGCTATGAGACGCCAGCTCCATTAATATACATCTTGTAATCACAACTACACTAT
>JBJEMQ010000414.1:0-4488 GCA_051879755.1 Coprococcus sp.
CTTAGCCATCTACATCTCCCTTTCTTCAAAAATCCGTCGCCTTTGACGTCTTCTATCATCCAATGGGCAAACAAAAATAGTAAAAGAGCAATAAAATTCCTTGTTTGAACTCCATTGCTCTTTTATAATCAATATTCAATTTAATTATTATTAGATCTTATAATTTAACCTTTAGATTTAAAACGATCATACGTAAGCTGGCTAATATCAATAGTTGTTGACTTACCTTCAAGCATTAACTCGCTGATAGCAATTGAAACTGCCGGTGCAAGTCCAAATCCATGACCACTGAAGCCAAATGCTACTGTAAGTCCCGGAACCTCCTTAATATTATCTATTACAGGAAGTACATCAATACACTGGTCATACCAGCCTGACCATGTGCGGACAACCTTTACATCTTTAAGTGACGGGAAGTACTTAATAATACCTCTTGAAATACATGGTGTTGTAAGGCTGTTTGTGACAAAACTATCATTATTTGATGTAAATGCCTGCAGACCACTGTTACCGCCAAGTACAAATGAACCATGCTCTGACTGATGACCATAGAACTCACCGCCTGCTACACCAATCATTATATCAAACATCTTCGGCATAGCTTCTGTTACAAGAACCTCATTAAATTGTCTTTCAACAGGAGCATCTATTCCAACTGTGTTTGCAATCTTTCTTGATTCATAACCTGCGCAGAGAAGTATCTGGTTTGCTTCATATACTCCATCATCTGTAAGTACCTTGCGTACTCTGCCCTTTACCTTCTGCAATCCCAGAACCTTAACACCTGTTACAAAAGTAACTCCAAGCGATAGTGCCTTTCTATAAAATCCAAGTGTAGCCTTCAATGGGTTTGCATGTCCATCTGAAGGACACCAGCTTGCTGCAACTACTTCTTTAGACATACATGGACAAATTTCTCTTGCCTCATCACCACTTATCATCTTTACATCAAGTCCAAGTTTTGTACTTTTTGCAGTATGGCTTTCAAGTATTGTAATATCTTTCTCAGTAAGTCCAAGTCTTAAATTTCCCTTCTGGACATACTCTACATCAACTCCTAATTCATCACTAAGCTGAGGCCAGATATTTGCTACTGCGTACATTGCAAGCGGTAATTCCTTTGGATCTCTTGCAGACTGACGTACACCACCGGCATTTCTGCACGAACCACCGTTTCCAATCTCCTTTTTTTCTAATACGAGGACATCAAGTCCTTTCTTTGCAAGGCGGTAAGCTGTGGCGCAGCCCATAATACCACCGCCTATGATAATTACATCCGCTTCTCGTTTCTCTGCCATGGCTTAATCCTCCTTCACGTCTACAACATTCTTACTGAATACGCTAATTTCCACAGGACGTACAGGAGCTCGTCCCTGAATCATTCCAAGCTCTGACGGTTTAGTCTTTAATTCACTTGCGATTATATTCTGTACAAGTCTCTGACAAGTCTGTCCCTGGCAAAGTCCCATACCTGTTCTTAAATATCTCTTTACTTCATTTGTAGTTCTCATTCCATCATATACTGCCTTGCGAATCTCACCTTTTGTAATTTCCTCACAGCGGCAGATTATCATATCATCATCTTCTTTTTCAACAAACGGCTCTGTGTTTGCAACTCGAATCATTTTTGGCATGTTAGATGCACCTTCCTTTCATCACTACGCTTCAGGTTTATAAAATCTTGCAGAATTAACATATTGAACCGGCACTTTCATAGTTACAACAGGTGTCTTATCCATAATAGGTGCTTTCTTGACATCTACTATCTCAGCTTCACATACAGGCTTGCCCTGACGGTCAAGTGCAGTACCCTTATCTCCTACTTCCGGCATAGGCAGGAATTCATATGGGAATCCTACTGTTGCGTATCCCGGTTCGTAAGTTTCATTTACAAGGAATATAGCCTGTCCTGAACAGTTAGCTACACACATACCACAACCAACACATTTCTTCTCAGTATCAATTGCAGGGAGTCTTGTAATATTAGCTCCTACTTTGATACATCCAAATCTACATGCATCCTGGCAAGGATTACAAGGAATATTCTGTGTACACTCAATAACAGGATGCACGCCTTCCTTCTTATAATTATACGCAGGGAATTTTTCAAGTTCTTCCTCTGTCATATAACCATTCCTTAACAGGCTTTTTGAAATAGGATATCCTTCATCTGTCTCTGTGAAATCATTTCGTCCCTTATTCTGTGGTGCGAACATTCCCTGACGCAGCTGTCCAAGAGCCTCCTGATATCCATCATATTTAGTCTTGAACTCTTCTTCTGTAAGATATCCCTGTTTCAGACAGACATGACTTGCCACGCTTCTTCCTTGAATCATTGCTGAACTTGCTTCTTCTATTCCGGCTACGTCACCTGCACAGTAGATACCACTTACAGATGTCTCTCCATATTCATTTAATAATGCAACATGACCACCCTTTTGTGGAAGAAGTGCCATATCACATGTGGCATTGCTTGCTAATTGTGACATTGGTGTCAATCCTACTGCAATACATATTGTATCAACATCAAGTTCTTTCTCTGTTCCAGGAATTGGCTGGAAATGGTCATCAACCTCTGCAATAACAGCTCCTGTAACTCTGTCTGTTCCCTTTGCCTCTACAACTGTATGTGACAGATAGAATGGAACACCTGTCCTTGCTACCTTGGCAGCATGTACACCATAACCACCAACTCTTGGTGCTGCATCTATAATTGCTGCTATTTCGCAGCCTGCCTGCAATAACTGGAAACTTACAACAAGTCCTACATTACCGGAGCCTACCATAAGAATCTTACTTCCTGGTTGAACTCCCTGTAAGTTCATCATAGCCTGCGCTGCGCCTGCTCCTATAACACCAGGAATATTCCAGCCCTTAAATGGAATCATATTCTCAGCAGCACCTGTTGCAATTATAATTGCATCTGCTTTGTAGTGGTCTACTTCTCCATTTTTCTTTACTGTTACTTCCTTATTTTCATATATGCCAAGTACTGTTGCATTAAGTTCTACTCTTACTCCAAGTGCCTCTGCTTCTGCAAGAAGTGATTCACCTATTTTAAATCCACGTTCCTTAGCATGATGTTCCTTAGAACCAAAAAATTTATGTATCTGTTTGAAAAGCTGTCCACCAGGTCTCTGGTTCTCATCAAAGACAATTACATCCATTCCTGA
Organism: Coprococcus sp.; assembly: GCA_051879755.1. GTDB lineage: Bacteria > Bacillota > Clostridia > Lachnospirales > Lachnospiraceae > Coprococcus. The sequence goes on from JBJEMQ010000414.1 coordinate 3,174, forward strand.
TTTCTTCGCTTCTATTGCTGCACTTAAGCCTGCAGGTCCGGCTCCTATTACGATCAATTCATGTCTTTTCATAAATTCTCTGCCTCCCATTCCTCTTTTGTCTCGACACCGTACTGTGTCTGAACTGTCATGCCTGCTTCAAGCGGAGTGATACAGGTACGGACATTTGGCTGACCGTTTACTATCATAACGCAGTCCGTACATCTTCCTATTGCACAGAAGATACCACGTGGCTTATGTTCCTTTGCTGTATAACGATGTGTCATAACACCTGCTGCCTTAAGGGCTGCAGCAATTGATTCACCGGCATATCCTGTAATGTCTTTGCCATCAAATGTGAAGTGAACTTCTTCTCCTTTTTCATACTCTCCCAAAATCGGATGTTCCTTTATTCTCATATTCTGACCTCCATTCATGTTTCCCATACAAAAAGAGTGGTCGGACTTACTATCCTTTGACCACTCCATTGTAATCTTAACATTTATTTCTATATTAATATATTTAGGACAACTTTATTTGTTATGCTTCTACTATCTTAGCTCCCTTTATTGCCTGCATCTCAATCTCAACCATCTGTGAAGGTCTGTTAAGTGCTGCTACACCGAGCCAGGAGCACGCCGGTCTGTATTCTTTAAAATACTCCGAATATGCTTTTGTAATGTCCATATTCTTAGTAACATCTGTTGTATAAATATTTACCTTAACAACTTCTTCCTTTGTTATTCCATTTTTCTCTAATAATGTCACCAGCTTATCAAAAATGTATCTTGCCTGTGCATAAGCATCACCTTCACCATATACAGTTCCTTCTGGTGTCACAGCTGTGGTACCGGAAACATAAGCAAATGGTCCTGCAACTGCTATTCTTGCGTAACCTGCTACATCTTCAAAGGCTGCACCGCCATGGATGTTTTTTCTTTCAAATACTGTTTCCATAATAATCCTCATTTCTGCGCACATTTTTGTGCCTTACAAATTTGTATCAAGTGCGCATAGATACAAATCCTAAAATTGTTTTTGCTCTTATGTAGAAAACGTTAATTAATCGTTTTTTACACACTCTTTTTTAACACCATTCTTTAATTGGTACTTGTTTTTTGTATATGAAAAATATAACCTCATTTTTTACAGATGTCAATAGAAATTTTCATTTTTATGAATATTTTTTTGTTTCTATAGCATTTTTATGCATTTTTTCATATATATACTATTTTTCATATGTACTCCTATTTTTTCACATTTATCTTTGACACATATCATTTATTATAGTACTATAACTATATCTTCTAATTTTACAATATAGCTATTTATCATG